>JBDTFI010000001.1:0-3103 GCA_039938035.1 Acetobacteraceae bacterium
CACCGAACGCCGCTCCGCGACCCCTTGCATGGCGATCCGGTAGGCGAGATGCTGGATCGCATCGATCGTCTCACCGCGGCGTCCGATCAGCAGCGCAACGTCATCTCCGATGTACTCGGCGCGCAACCCGTCGGGCCCATCCTCGATCTCGACCGAGACCTCGACGCCGGCCGTCCCGGCGATCCGCTGCAGGAGGTCACGTAGCCGCTGCGCAGGATCGGCGGTGTCCACGGTCATGGCTATCGCCGCCGCCCCGAGCGCTTCTTCTTCTTGCGCGGCGGCTTGGGCGGCGGTCCGGCGGGGCGGGTGGCGACCGGCGTCGCACCACCGTCCGATGACTTGCCGCGGCCGCGGATGAGTCCCGTCAGGGCCGCCAGTCCGCCCGTGCTGTGACCATTGCCCGCCGGCTCATCACTGCCCGCGGAGGATGGCCGGAGTTTTGGCTTTGGACCGCTGCGCGTGGTCGGGACGACACTCGTCCCGGTGGCTGGGCCGGCGTCGGCCGCGGCGGCGACGGCGACGGCGACGGCGGGTCCGATCCGGCGCTTGATCACGAACTGCTGGGTCATCGTCCAGGTGTTGGTGGTGATCCAGTAGACGAGCACGCCGGCGGGGAAGTTGATCACGAAGAACACGAAGAACAGCGGCATGAACAGCATGATCATGCGCTGGTTGCGGTCCATCGTGGGGCTGGACATCATCAGGCTCGAGGCGAGCTGACTTCCGACGTAGAGGATGATCAGCACGATCAGCGTTGCGCCGGTCGCCTTGTTGGTCAGATCGGAGATGAACAGGAAGCCGGCGCCGTGGCCAGCGCCGCAGGGACGGAGATGCGCCTTGTCGATGACGCCGTGGATCAGCGGCTGATGGGCCCGGCAGATGTCGATCCGCAGGCTCGTGCGCAGCATGTAGAACAGCGAGATGAAGACCGGGATCTGGGCGACCAGCGGCAGACAGGAGCCCAACGGGTTGACGTTGTTCTCCTTGTAGAAGCGCATCATCTCCTGCTGCTGGCGCTCCTTGTCCTCCTTGTACTTCTTCTGGATCTCCTTCATCTGCGGTCCGAGCTGCTGCATGCGCTGCATCGATCCGAACTGCTTGACGGTCAACGGGATCATCAGCGCGCGGACGCATACCGTCAGCAGCACGATCGACCAGCCCCACGGGACTCCCACCGAGTTGTGGAAGAAGTTGATGACCGCCTCGAAGACGTCGATCAGCGGCTGGAAGATGTTGGCGTTGATGAACATGGTCAGATGCTCGCCGTGCGGCCGCGGGTCTTGAACAGCCGCTGCTCATGCACCGGGTCGACGCCGCCGCGACTCAGCGGGTTGCAGCGCAGCACGCGCCAGACGGCCAGGATAAGCCCGCGGAGTATGCCGTAGTTGCTGACCGCCTGCACCGCATAGGTCGAGCAGGAGGGGTAGTACCGGCAGCGCTGGCCCAACGCCGGCGAGAAGAGCCGCTGGTATGCGCGGATCGGGGCCACCACCAGCCGGCGATGGATCACGACCGGCCCTCTGGCCGCGGGGCGGCGCCCGGCACCTGGTCGATCAACTCCGCCAGAGCGGCAGCCATCCCGGCCATCCCCTCTCGCTCGGCGAGTCCACGGGCGCCGCTGCGCGCGACCACGACCGCATCGGTCCCGGCGGGAAGTCGCTCGCCCTCGGCCGCGAAGGCCTCGCGCAGAACGCGCTTGACCCGGTTGCGCTCGACGGCGCCGCCGACCTTGCGCGAGACCGACAGACCCAGGCGCGGTCGGTCCTCCTCCGAGCTGCGGGGGAAGACATAGAGCACAAGGTCACGGCCGGCGTGGGACCGGCCCTGACGGAACACCCGATCGAACTCCGCGCTGCGAGAGAGTCGACCCCGGCCTGACTTCTGTCCGGGCACGACTCCCGGCCGCCCAGCGAGCATCAGACCGTCAGGCGCTTGCGTCCCTTGTCGCGCCGGCGCTTGAGAGTCAGGCGTCCCGCGCGTGTGCTCATGCGGTTGCGGAACCCGTGGGTGCGAGCGCGCTTGCGCTTCTTTGGCTGGTAGGTACGTTTCATGGCTAGACGTTCCGATCGGGAGAGGCGCAGTATACGCAGGGTCGGACGTCATTCCGTGTGCCGTAGCGGTGCGCCTGGCGTCGGCGCCGCACCCGGCTTGACGCAGCCCTTGTCGCTTTTTCCCGCGCTTTGCGCCAAGGCCCCTCTAAACCCAAGCCGACACCAGGTTCCCATTGCTATATTCGCCGCCCCGGCTTGGCCTCTTGCCCCGGGACCTCGTCACTGTTTTCGCTGGATCTCCGGGGAGGAGTGCTTGTCGCTGCCCACGCATCATGATGCCGTGCCTGCGTGGCGGACGATCCGCACCGAGCTACGGCAGAGGGTCGGTGAATCGACCTTTGACATCTGGCTCGCGCAGCTGGAGCTGCAGGCCTTCGACGGAGAAGCGCTGATCGTCACCGCACCACCCGGTACCCGTCAGTGGATCGCCGCACGGTACGGCCGCCTGTTGGAGCGCTGCGCTCGTCAGGCGCTCGGCGAGAGCATCCGGGTGGTCTTCTCCGAGGGCGCCAGTCGCCCTCACCGGCAGAGCCCCCCCGGCGGATCGGTTGCGGTTCCCGCGCCCCCGGCGGGTCCCCGGGAAAGCTTCAACCCCCGCTACAGCTTCGAGCAATACATCATCGGCGAGGGCAACCGTCTGGCCCACGCCGCGGCGCTGACGGTCGCCGAACTGCCGGGCGATGCCTACAACCCACTCTTCCTGCATGCACCGCCAGGACTGGGCAAGACCCACCTGCTGCACGCAATCGGCAACTACGTCCAGGCGTTCGGGGGCGGCGCGGTCGCCCGCTACACGACCGCCGAGGCGTTCACGAATCACTTCATGGGTGCGCTGAGCACGAAGGCGATGGAACCCTTCAAACGTGCATACCGCGACGCTGACGTCCTACTGATCGACGACATCCAGTTCCTCGCCGCCAAGGCACGCACCGAGGAGGAGTTCTTTCACACCTTCAACGCGCTGCGCGAGGACGGACGCCAGCTCGTCATCACCTGTGACCGCCTGCCTCGCGCCCTGCTGGGAATCGAAGCCCGGCTGCGCGAGCGATTCG
>JBDTFI010000002.1:0-13902 GCA_039938035.1 Acetobacteraceae bacterium
CCGCAATTGCCCATCACGGCCGTCGTGACGCCGTGCCAGGAAGATGGCGCGAGGTGGCTGTCCCACACCGCCTGACCGTCATAGTGGGTGTGGATGTCGACGAAGCCCGGCGTCACCAGCAGCCCGGTGGCGTCGATATCGCGCCGCGCCGGACCGGCCTTGCCGCCGACCGAGGCGACCCGGCCCGCGTCGATCGCGAGGTCGCCGGCAGCGCCGTCCCGTCCCGTGCCGTCGATGATGGTGCCGCCACGAATGACGAGGTCGTGCATCGCCTGAGTTCCCGATCCTAAGCCAAGCAGCTTCCGACTTGCGCGCTTGCGGTGCAAGCCGCGCGCTGGGCGTCCATCAGAGAAGCGCGAGATAATCCGTCGGGCGCAGGATCCACGCATCCCGCCAGGGGTGAAGCACGAGGAGATCCTCGTCGCTGCCGACGATAGTCTCCGCGCCGGCAGCGAGAGCAAGCTCCCGATACTTGTTATCCTTCGGATCGCGGCAATCGGTGACGCGCGTCATGGGCTCGAACCGGACGGCCGCACCTTGGAGGATTGCCAGGATGCGCGGGCGAATTTCGGACGGCCGAGAACCTCGGCAATTTCGGCTTCAACGGCGCTGGAGGGTGCGACGACATCGGCTCCTTCGGCGCGCAACAGCGCCCGCCCCGGCACGCTGTCCGTTTTGAGCGCCGCGCCTACGAGCGTGGACGCGTCGAAGACGATCAATCGACCGAGCGCTCTTCGCGGCGCTCCGCGTTATAGGCCGCCAACTCGGCATCGATAAGACCGGCCGCCCTCGCATCCGCTTTCATCTCGCCGTGGGTTCGCGCCAGCGCGTCAAGCTCCGGTTGGGCGATGGCGCCGAACATATTTCGCCGCAGGGCCGCTCGCGCGAGAATGGCCAGCCCGCGGCCAAGCTGTACTTCTTCGTCCTTCGCGGCATCAGGCGGCGGTGCGCCGGGTTTTGCGCAGTGCCGCGAGACCGATGAGGCCGGAGACGAGCAGGGTGAGCGTCATCGGCTCCGGCACCGCGTTGGTCGTCACGGCGGTGAAGCTATAGTTGTTCCCGCCATTGCCGAAGGTCAGGGTGTTCAGCAGCGGGACTCCGGTCGCGACATCGACGGTGACGTTGGTCGAGTCACCCAGGAGGCCGGCGATCGGACCGGCGCTGGTGACGCCGCCATAGGTGGTGAAGAAGATCGCGGCCTCGGCCAGCACGGAGGAAAGGCCGGAGGTGGTGAAGAAACCGCCGGTGTGCGCGGTCTGGTCAACGACGAGATCGAGCGGCGTGAGAATGGTGCCGCCGCCGATCGCGGTGCTGAAGCTGACGCTGGCGAGCGGGATGCCGATCACGCCCGGTGCGAGCGTGACCGCATCCGCGGTATCGCCGGTTCCGGTCACCGAAACCGGCTCCGGATCGATGGTTGCCTCGGGACCCAGAAAGACGAACTCGTTGGCGCTGATCGTGTAAGTGATCGGCGCGGCATGGGCGGTGCCGGCAAGGCCAGCCGATACGAGCACGCAAGCGGCGGCCGCGCTGATGCTGTTCATCGTGGGGTTCTCCTTCTCGGAGGCACGCATTACCGGATGGGCATGATCCGGTCGAGGGATGGTTGCATGAAAGGGCGGTCACGTCCCGGTGAGTTGCGCGAGGAAGTGAGCCTGGATAGCCGGCCTGACTGGGACCTGCACGCGACGCGATCCCGTCCGGCCATCGGCAAGCTTCCGACGCGCGCGCCCAGGGTCCAAGATGGCAAACAACGCGGCGAGGGCGATCTCACGGCATGGACGAGGCGGCGGCGGGCGGCGAGGGGTGGGCGCGCCTGTTGTGGGTGATGGTCGGCATCCAGTTCATCATGTCGCTGTCGTTCACCATCCTGAGCCCGATCATGCCGCTGTTCCTGCCGGAACTCGGCGTGACGAACCTCGGCGCGATCGCCCTCTGGGCCGGCATCCTCAACGGCGTGACGCCCTTCGTCGCCGCATTCGCCTCCCCGCTATGGGGCCGCATGGCGGATCGACGCGGGCGCAAGCAGGCGCTGATGCGCTCCACTTTCGCGATCGGAATTTTCACCGCGCTGATGGGCCTGTCCTTCACGGTATGGGAATTCTTCGCGGTGCGCGCGTTGATGGGTGCCTTCGCGGGGTTCTCCGCCGCCTCCATCGCATTGGTCGCGACGCGGGTGCCGGAGCAGCGGCTGGGCTATGCGCTGGGCTGGCTCAGCACCGGCCAATTGGTGGGCGGGCTGGTCGGCCCGGTGCTCGGCGGGGCCATCGCCGACGTGACGGGCAGCTACCGCGTGCCGTTCTACGCGACGGCAGGCCTCACCTTCATCGCCTTCGGGTTGGTCATGGTTCTGGTGAAGGAGCAACGGGTGACGCACGCGGCCGGCGCGCGCAAGCAGCCCTTGTCGGCCGCGCTCGCGCTGGTGCTGCGCTCCGGCGGATTGCTGCCCCTGTTCTTCGTGCTGCTGTTCGCAACGTTCGCCGTCCGCACCGTGCAGCCCGTGGTGACGCTGTTCGTCCAGGATCTGGTGGGAAACGGGCCGACCGTGGCGACGTTGGCCGGCTTCGCATTCTCGGTCACCGGGGTCGCCGACGTGATCGCCTCGCCCTTCCTCGGCAAGCGCAGCGATGTGATCGGCTATCGCCGCGTCCTGCTGATCTCGCTCGCGGGTGCGGCCCTGGCGACGCTGCCGCAGGCCTTCGCGAGCAACTACTACATCTTCGTCGCCGAGCGGTTCGGCGTCGGCTGCTTCATCGGCGGCATCCTGCCAACGGCCAACGCGCTGGTCGGACGCATGGTGCCGGGCGCGCAGCGCGGCACCATCTACGGCATGACCGCCTCGGCGACGTTCTTCGGCAACTCGCTCGGCCCGCTGACCGGGGGGGTGATCGCCGCGGTCGTCAGCATCCGCTTCGTCTTCGTCGTCACGGCGGCACTGCTGGCGGCGACATGGGCGTGGGTGTACTTCACCGTGCCCGAATACACGGATGCCCAAGGGCTTCAGCCGCCGCCACGTCGGTTCCGGCGCGGGTGATGGCGCGTTCGTGGCGCATGACCGTTAGGGACGGGGTCGCGCGGTATGGATCGGCCAGTGGTTAGGGCCGTTGTTATGAGTTGTCATGCACGATCCGACGCGTGAGGCCGCTCTCGATCTGCTCTCGGCAGTCCTCGATGGACACCAGCCGCTCGAGGAAGCGCTTGATCGCCTGCCGGGTCTGGCGGCGCGCGACAAGGCCGCGGCGCATCGACTGGCGGCGTCCGTTCTACGGCGGCTCGGCAGCCTGGACGCGGTGCTCGATCCGCTGCTCCGAAAGGAACCGCCGGAACTGGTGCGCCATGTGCTGCGGCTGGGGGCCGCCGGTCTGCTGCTGCTTGAGACGCCGGCACACGCAGCGGTCGGGACGGCGGTGGGCCTGGCCCGCACGAGGAAGCTCGCCCCGTTCGCAGGGTTGGTGAACGCGGTGCTGCGACGCGTGGCGGAGACCGGGCCGGCGGCGCTGGCGGAAATGGACGGGATCCGGATCGACACGCCGGATTGGCTTTGGGCGTCCTGGAAAGGGAGGGCGCGCGCGATCGCGAGCGCGCACCAGGAGCCGGCGCCGATCGACCTGACGCTGAAGCCGGGAGCCGCGGCGCCAGTCGGGGGTGAGCGCCTGCCAACCGGCTCGATCCGCTTTCCGGCGGGCACCCGTGTCAATGAGCTGCCCGCCTACACAGAGGGCACATTCTGGGTTCAGGACGCAGCCGCGGCGCTGCCGGCACGGTTGCTGGCCGCGCGCCCGGGCGAGCGCGTGGCGGATTTGTGCGCGGCGCCGGGCGGAAAGACCGCACAACTCGCAGCGGATGGGGCGCGGGTCACCGCGGTGGAGCGAGATGGCGGCCGCATCGCGCGGCTGCGGGAGAACCTCGCACGGCTGCGGCTGACGGCCGAAATCGTGCATGGCGATGCGACGACGTGGGAGACTTCCGCGCTGGATGCCGTGCTGCTCGACGCGCCATGCACCGCGACGGGGACGATCCGGCGCCATCCGGATGTGGCGCGCCTCAAGCGAGCGCGTGATGTCGCCGCCGCGACGGCGGCCCAGGACCGGCTGCTGGCACATGCCGGCCGGCTGCTCCGTCCGGGCGGGCGGCTGATCTACGCCGTCTGCTCGCTCCAGCCGGAAGAAGGGGTGCCGCGTGTTGAAAAGCTGCTGGCGACCGGCGGCTGGCGGACCGACCCATTCACCGTCCGGGAACTGGCCGACCTGCCGGAAGCACGGACGCCAGACGGATTCATGCGGACAGATCCCGGAATGTGGGCCGAGCGCGGCGGGATGGACGGCTTCTTCGCGGCGAGGCTGGTGAAAATCTGATGCCCTACTGGGCCTTCTCGACGTAGCGATCGAGCACGCGCTTGATCCCCGACGTGTCGAAGGTGACGTCGAGACGATCGTCGTCGGCACCGGTCACCGTTCCGTAGCCAAACTTCTGATGGAAGACGCGGCTGCCCACTGGGATGGCGTCCGCGCGGGACGGTCTGCGCGGCTGCTCCCACACGTCTGTGACCTTCCCGCGTCGGGCCGCGAGCGGGAACTGCCCAGTGAACACGGTCGGGGCAGCAAAACGCGCGTCGCGCGCAAGCGCCGCCGAGCCAACCCGTTCCACCTCCCCCTCCGGCAGTTCGTCGATAAACCGGCTCGGGATGCTGCTCTGCCAGTTCGCGTACACGCGCCGGTTGGCGGCATAGCTGACGATCGCACGGCGCCGTGCCCGAGTAAGGCCGACATAGGCGAGGCGGCGCTCCTCCTCCAGCGCCTTGGCGCCGCTTTCATCGAGGGCGCGCTGATTGGGAAACAGGCCCTCCTCCCAACCGGGCAGAAACACGGTGTCGAACTCCAGGCCCTTGGCACCGTGCAAGGTCATCAGGCTCACCCTGTCGGCCTCGGCATTCTCCTCGTTCTCCATGACCAGCGACACGTGGTCGAGGAAGCCCGCGAGCGTCTCGAAATCCGCGAGAGCACGAATGAGTTCCTTGAGGTTCTCCAGCCGGCCCGGCGCCTCCGGCGATTTATCCTTCTGGAGCATCGCCGTGTATCCGCTCTCGTCGAGCATGGCGGCCGTGGTGACGACGTGGCCGTCGGTGCCGAGCATCGCACGCCAACGGGCGAAGCCGCGAAACAACTCATTCAACGCCTCGCGGATCTTCCCCTTCAGCCCCCCTTCGGCGAGCAGGCGAACCGCGGCCTCGGTGAGCGGGACGGCCTGGGCGCGCGACGCCTCATGCAGGGCGCGCAGCGCTGCTTCGCCGACGCCGCGCCGCGGGACGTTGATGATGCGCTCGAATGCGAGGTCGTTGGCTGGCTGAACAAGGACTCGCATGTAGGCCATCGCATCGCGAATCTCCTGGCGCTCATAGAAGCGCAGGCCGCCGACGACCCGGTAAGGAATGCCGAGGGTGATCAATCGCTCCTCGAAGGCGCGGGTCTGGAAGCCGGCGCGAACCAGCACCGCCATCTCGGAAAGCGCGTGGCCGTCGCGGCGCAGCGTCTCCATGCGATCGCCGACCATGCGGGCTTCCTCGTCGGAGTCCCACAAGCCCACGAGCTGGACCTTCTCGCCGGTCGCATCGTCACGGCCGGATCGGAGAGTCTTGCCTAGCCTGCCCTCGTTGTGCGCGATCAGGCCGGCGGCGGCGGCGAGGATGGGAGCGGTGGAACGGTAATTGGCCTCCAGCCGGATCACCCGCGCGCCGGGGAAATCCTTCTCGAAGCGGAGAATGTTCTCCACCTCGGCGCCGCGCCACGAGTAGATCGACTGATCGTCGTCACCGACACAGCAGATGTTGCGGTGCTGCTGGGCGAGCAACCGCAGCCACAGATACTGGACGACGTTCGTATCCTGGTATTCGTCCACCAGGATGTAACGGAACGCGCGATGATACTGCGCGAGCACTTCAGGCTGGGTACGCAGGATCTCGGTCATGTGCAGAAGAAGGTCGCCGAAATCGGCGGCGTTCAGGGCACGGAGCCGATCCTGGTAAGCCTCGTAGAGGGCACGCGCGCGGCCACCGGCAAAATCGGTATCCTCCGCAACGGTAACCCGCGGCGGCGTGAGGCCACGATCCTTCCATCGCTGGACGATGCTCATCAGCGCCTGCGGTGGCCACCGACGGACATCCGTGCCGGCGGCTTCCATGATCTGCTTCAACAGCCGAAGCTGATCGTCGGCGTCGAGGATGGTGAACCCTGGGCCAAGGCCCACGTATTCGGCGTGACGGCGCAACATCCGCGCGCAGAGGGCATGGAAGGTGCCGAGCCACAGGCCTTCCGCCGGGCGCCCCAGGATGGCGCCGACGCGTTCGCGCATCTCCCGCGCGGCCTTATTGGTGAAGGTCACGGCAAGCACCTGGCCCGGGGATGCACGGCCCGAGACGAGGATGTGGGCGAAGCGGGTCGTGAGCACGCGGGTCTTGCCCGTCCCCGCGCCGGCGAGCACGAGGAGTGGCCCGTCCAGCGTCTCCACGGCGACCCGCTGCTCGGGGTTCAGCCGCGCGAGATAGTCGCTCACGCGGCTGGGATCGCCGCGACCTGGGAACGGACGCCGAGGAGATGGGCGATCGCCGACGTCAGCTCCGGCCGGTTCAGGGTATAAAAGTGGAACTCGTCGATGCCGTTCGCCTGCAAGAGCCGAACCTGCTCGGCCGCGACGATAGCGGCGATCATGCGACGCAGCTCCGCGTCATTTTCGGTGCCCTCGAACATCCGGGCGAGCCAAGGCGGTATGCTGGTGCCGCACATGGCGCTCATCCGGGCCGCCTGGGCGAAGTTCGACACGGGCATGATGCCTGGAACGATCGGCGCGGTGATCCCGGCCGCCAGGCAACGGTCGAGAAAGCGCAGGAACACCGCCCCATCGAAGAAGAACTGGGTAATGGCGCGGGTCGCGCCGGCGTCGAGCTTGCGCTTGAGATTGTCGAGATCGGCTTCGGCGCCGGATGCCTCCGGATGTGTCTCCGGATAGGCGGCGACGGAGATCTCGAAATCGGCGACCCGACGGAGCCCGGCCACGAGGTCGGCGGCATAGGCATAGCCATCCGGGTGCGGCTCTCGCGCGCCCTCGCTGGGTGGGTCGCCCCGCAACGCGACCACGTGGCGGATGCCGGAGTCCCAATACTGGCGGGCCACCTCGTCCACCTCCGCCCGGCTAGCGCCGACGCAGGTGAGGTGCGCCGCCGGTAGCAGCGCCGTTTCCCGCACAAGGCGGACCACGGTGGCGTGGGTGCGCGCACGCGTGGTTCCGCCGGCCCCATAGGTGACGGAGACGAATCGGGGGCCCAGCGGCTCCAGCCGGCGGATGCAGACCCAGAGTTGCTGCTCCAACGCCTCCGTCCGGGGCGGAAAGAACTCGAATGACAGCTTGGGCGAAGGGCCATCCGCGCCCGGCGCGGGAAGGCCGTCCAGGCGTGGACGCGTGAGCCACCGGGCCAGCGTGTGCTGGGAAGGCTCGGCGGGATCGGGGACAACAGCTTCCATGGACGCCCTTTTGCCTTTGCGCCCCGCCGAGGCGCAAGCACGGTCCTAAATTCGCCGTGCGCGTTGCGGATTGTTCCCGTAGTGCTACATCCCGCTCACGGAAGCTTAACCGCGTCCCTGTTTCAATCCGCCGTGGTTACCGGCATGAGCATGCCGAGCCCCGGCCGAAGCAAGGCCGCGCCCCTTTGTTGGTTCGAGGCAGACCCATGCGCGTTCCGAAACGCACCCGTCGCTGGATCGTGGTCGCGGGACTGGCCGGCTGGCTATCAAGCTGCGCCACTCCCCCGCCGCCGACCCAGCCCGACGCCCTGGCCGAGTTCCAGGCGGTGAACGATCCGGCCGAGCCGTTCAATCGGGCGATGTACGCGGTCAATACCAAGCTGGACACCTATGTCATCCGGCCGGCGGCGGTCGCGTACACCGACGTGCTGCCCGACGGCGTGCGCCACGTGGTCCATAACATTCTCGGCAACCTCCGCTCGCCGGTGAAGCTCGGCAACGACATGCTTCAGGGAAAACCGCAACGGGCGGGCGATACGCTCATGCGATTCGTGATCAACACCACCGTTGGTGGGTTGGGCGCGTTCGATGTCGCGAAAAACCTCGGCTATCCGGATCACGACACCGATTTCGGCGTGACCCTCGCCACCTGGGGGGTCGGATCTGGTCCCTATTTATTCCTACCCGTGCTGGGGCCGGGCAGCCCACGTGATTCCTCGGGTCGCATCGTCAATATCGCCGCTGATCCATTGGGCCGTTTTGGCCAGGGGATTGCTGTCACGGCACTCAATTGGAGCAGATTCACGCTGGACCTCATCGACGCCCGGTCGGAATATCTGGGGACGTTCCAGCAGATCAAGCGCACTGCTCTTGACCCGTATGCGACGTTCCGCAGCCTTTACCGGCAGCATCGGGATGCCCAAGTGAGCGAAACTCGCGCCGACAACCAGCGGACGGTTCCTGCCTGGTTCCCTGCTCCCGCCGCTACATCGTCCCAATCTCCCGCTCCCGCCCGCTGAGCGACACGAGGCACCAATGCTCCTTCGCCGTACAATCCTGGCTTCCACCGGTGGCTTGGCTTTGACCGCTGCCTGCCTGCTCGCGGGCCTCTCGCCCGCTCAGGCGCAGAGCAGCGAGCAGGCGTCCGCCTTCGTTCAGGCCCTGGGCGCAAAGCTGACCGGCATTATCAACGGCCCAGGCTCGACCGAGCAGAAAAGCGCTGCCCTGACAGGCATCATAGATGCCGATGTGGATGTCTCCGGGGTGGCGCGGTTTGTCCTGGGCCGCTTCTGGGGCCGCGCCACGCCGCAGCAGCAGAGCGAGTACGAGGCGCTCTTCCGCAAAGTCCTGATCGCCAGCATCACCAGCAAGATCGGCGATTACGAGGGCGTCCGGTTCACCATAGGCCGCACGACGTCCCGGCCGGAGGGCGAGGTGGTTTCCAGCACGATTGTCGGACCGAAGAAGCCGTCGGCGGGGGTGGATTGGGTCGTCAACCAGGTAAACGGCAGCCCCAAGATCGTGGATGTCGTGGCCGAGGGGACGTCCCTGCGGCTCACCCAACGTGCCGACTACGGCTCCTTCCTGGCCCAGCATCAGGAAAACGTGCAGGCACTCCTGGACGCCCTTCGCCGGCAGGCAAGCGCGAACGGGTAATTTCTCAGGGCCGGACGCTCTCATAGAGCACCATGGCATGGCCGTCTTGGAGGAATTTGTCCGCCTGAATCATGCCGATGCCGCCCAGGACGGTGCGAGAGGCGACGTTGGTCTCGCGAGCAATCGCCACGATGCGCGACAGACCGGCGCGGTCGTGGCCAAAGCGTAGAGCAGCGCCGGCCGCTTCCCGAGCGAGCCCCTGCCCGCGGGCGTCCGGCCAAAGCGCGAAGCGCAGCGCGACGCCGCGGCCGTCCGGACGCTCCATGAATCCGGTAATACCCAGAAAGGCGTCGGCCGCCCGCACGGACCAGATCCCACAACCCCGGGCCGCCCAGAACGCGATATCCTGAGCCAATTCGTCGGCCACCTGCGTTACCGTCCGAACGCCGCCGAACATGACGGCGAAAACCCGTGGATCGCTTTTCAACGCCTGCAGATCGGGAAGATCGGCCCAGCCAACGGGGACCATGTCCAGCCGGGCCGTTCTGACGATCCAGGCCGGATTAGGACTCAAGCGCGTGCCGGCTACCGCGCGAGGGGCCGGTACTTGATCCGATGCGGTTCGGTGGCGTCGGCGCCCAAACGGCGGCGTTTGTCTTCCTCGTAGGCCTGGAAGTTGCCCTCAAACCATTCGACATGGCTGTCGCCCTCGAAGGCAAGAATGTGCGTGGCCAGCCGATCGAGGAACCAGCGATCATGGGTGATGATCACGACGCAGCCGGCGAATTCAGTCAACGCCTCCTCCAGGGCACGAAGCGTGTCCACGTCGAGGTCGTTGGTCGGTTCGTCGAGCAGGATGACGTTGTGCTCGGCCTTCAGCATCTTCGCCAGATGCACCCGGTTTCGTTCACCGCCTGACAGGATACCGACCTTCTTCTGCTGGTCGGAGCCTTTGAAGTTGAAGGCGCCGACATAGGCGCGCGACTGCACGGCGCGCTTGCCGATATAGATCACCTCCTCGCCTTGGCTGATTTCCTGCCAGACGGTCTTGTTCGGATCGAGCGAGTCGCGGGATTGGTCCACGTAGCCGAGCTTGACCGTGTCGCCGACGCGCAAACTGCCGCTGTCGGGACTTTCCTGACCGATGATCATGCGAAACAGCGTGGTCTTGCCCGCGCCGTTCGGGCCGATCACGCCCACGATGCCGCCGGGCGGCAGCTTGAAGTCCAGATCGTCGATGAGCGCCTGACCACCGAAGCCCTTGGAGAGATTTTCGGCTTCGATCACCACGCCGCCGAGGCGCGGGCCAGGGGGGATGACGATCTCCGCTACGCTGGTCGCCAGGTTCTGTGAGGCGGCAAGCATGTCTTCGTAGCGCTGGATGCGGGCGCGGCTTTTCGCTTGGCGCGCGCGGGGGGAGGCGGCGATCCACTCCTGCTCGGCGGCCAGCGCCCGCTGGCGCGCACTCTCCTCCTTCTCCTCCTGGGAAAGGCGCTTGCGCTTCTGAGCGAGCCAGGACGAGTAGTTGCCTTCGTAGGGATAGCCGCGTCCGCGCTCGATCTCCAGGATCCAGCCGGTGACGTTGTCGAGAAAGTAGCGGTCGTGGGTGACAAGCATGACGGTGCCCGGATACTCGTGCAGCGTCCGCTCCAGCCATGCGACGCTCTCGGCGTCGAGGTGGT
Source organism: Acetobacteraceae bacterium (assembly GCA_039938035.1). Lineage (GTDB taxonomy): Bacteria > Pseudomonadota > Alphaproteobacteria > Acetobacterales > Acetobacteraceae > DATFDN01. The sequence goes on from JBDTFI010000002.1 coordinate 10,793, forward strand.
TGGTCGGCTCGTCGAGCAGCAATATCTCGGGGCGCTCCAGCAGCAAGCGGCAAAGCGCCACCCGTCGGCGCTCGCCACCCGAGAGCGTGGTGACGTCGGCATCTGCCGGCGGGCAGCGCAGGGCGTCGAGCGCGATATCGACCCGCCGGTCCAGGTCCCAGCCGTCCTCCGCGTCTATCTTGGCCTGGAGATCGGCCTGCTCCGTGAGAAGCTGGTTCATCTCGTCATCGCTCATCGGTTCGGCGAAGCGCGCCGAGATCGCGTTGAAGCGGTCCATCGCCGCCTTGAGTTCGGCGAACGCCTCCTCGACATTTCCGCCGACGGTCTTGGTCGGATCGAGCTGCGGCTCCTGCGACAGATAGCCGACGCGCACGCCATCGGCGGCCCACGCCTCGCCACCATATTCGGTCTCGATGCCGGCCATGATCTTGAGCAGGGTGGACTTGCCGGCGCCGTTCACGCCGAGAACACCGATCTTCACGCCCGGCAGGAAGGAAAGGGTGATACCCTTGAACACCTCGCGGCCGCCGGGAAAGGCCTTGGTCAAATCCTTCATCACGTAGACGTACTGATAGCTGGGCATCCGACGGCGGCTCCTCGGGGCTGGGGGACGGGGTTTATGTGGCGATGGGCGCGCCGACAACCAACGCCCCGATGGAAGCGCCCGATCGCGATGCGCCCGGCAGGACTCGAACCTGCAGCCAGACCGTTATGAGCGGCCCGCTCTGACCAGTTGAGCTACGGGCGCACGCAGGCGGGTTGTGACCCGATGGGCTCGGTTCGCGCAAGGGCGCTGGTCCGTTTCGCGAGCCGGCGGATTTGCCTCCCGTTCACCCATCTGGCATAGGGCGCCACCCTTCCCTTCGTGAGCCTCGAATCGGGGCCGCGCGTCCGATAGGAATCGCTCCGAATGCCCTTCGCCTTCGTTCTGATCATTATCTGCGGCGTGCTGGCGCTGATTTACGGCTTGGTGACCAGCCGCCAGGTTCTCGCCGCCGACGCCGGAACCGCCCGGATGCAGGAAATCGCCGCGGCGATCCAGGAAGGCGCCCGCGCCTACCTGAACCGCCAGTACGTCACCATCGCCATTGTCGGCGCCTTGGTGATGATCTTCCTCGGATTCACATTGGGCTACCTGGTCGCGATCGGGTTCCTCATCGGCGCCGTACTCTCCGCCTGCGCCGGCTATGTCGGCATGAACGTTTCCGTCCGCGCCAACGTCCGCACGGCGCAGGCGTCGCGCCGCGGGCTCGCCGCCGGCCTCGATATCTCCTTCAAATCCGGCGCCGTCACCGGGTTGCTGGTAGTCGGCCTCGGGCTGCTTGGCGTGACTTGCTACTATCTCATCCTGCGCGGAGCGATGGCCGGCGACGATCTTCGCCAGATCATGGAGGCGATGGTCGGGCTGGCATTCGGCGCAAGCCTGATCTCGATCTTCGCCCGCCTCGGAGGCGGCATCTTCACCAAGGGCGCCGACGTGGGCGCCGACCTGGTGGGCAAGGTCGAGGCCGGAATTCCCGAGGATGACCCCCGCAACCCGGCGGTGATCGCCGACAACGTGGGCGACAACGTCGGCGACTGCGCCGGCATGGCCGCCGACCTGTTCGAGACCTACGTGGTCACCATCGTCGCCACCATGCTGCTGAGCGCGATCTTCTTCGCTCCCGCGATGCGCGACGCACTGATGATCGTCCCGCTGGGCATCGGCGCCGTCTGCATCCTCACATCCATCGTCGGCACATATTTCGTCCGGCTCGGCCCCGACAACGGCATCATGTGGGCGCTCTACAAGGGCCTGCTGGTAACAGGAGTGTTGTCGATCCTGGGCATCGCCGGCGTGCTGGCTTGGTTCACCGGCTTCACGACGCCGCTGCCGCTGGTCAACGGCGGGACGCTGACCGGGCTTGACCTGTTCATCTGCGCGCTCGTCGGCCTCGGCGTCACCGGCGCGATCGTCGTCGTCACCGAATTCTATACCTCGACCGAGTACCGGCCCGTCCGGAGCATCGCCCAAAGCTCCACGACGGGGCATGGCACCAACGTCATCCAGGGCCTCGCCGTCTCGATGGAAGCGACGGCGGCACCGGTGATCGCGATCTGCGTTGGCATCATCATCTCCTACATGGCGGCGGGGCTCTACGGCATCGCCATCGCGGCGACCACGATGCTGGCGCTGGCCGGCATGATCGTGGCGCTGGACGCCTACGGACCGGTCACCGACAACGCCGGCGGCATCGCCGAGATGGCCGACCTTCCGCCCGAGGTGCGGGTCACCACCGACGCGCTGGATGCGGTCGGCAACACCACCAAGGCGGTGACGAAAGGCTACGCGATCGGCTCGGCCGGCTTCGCTTCCTTGGTTTTGTTCGCGGCCTACACTCAGGATCTGCGATACTACTTCCCGAAGCTCACAGTGCCGTTCCAGCTTGAGGACCCGTTCGTGGTCGTCGGGCTGTTCATCGGCGCGATGCTCCCGTACCTGTTCGCCTCGATGGGCATGACGGCGGTGGGTCGGGCGGCGGGCGCCGTGGTGGTCGAGGTGCGCCGGCAGTTCCGCGAGCTTCCCGGGATCATGGAAGGCCGCGACAAGCCCGAGTACGGTCGTGCGGTGGACATGCTGACCAAGGCCGCGATCCGCGAGATGATCGTGCCGTCGCTGCTGCCGGTACTGGCCCCGGTCGTTCTGTGGCTCATCATCTGGGGAATTGGCGGACGCGTCGCCGCGTTCACCGCGCTCGGGGCGATGCTGCTCGGCACGATCGTCAGCGGATTGTTCGTCGCGATCTCGATGACCGCCGGCGGCGGGGCGTGGGACAACGCCAAGAAATACATCGAGGAGGGCCATTACGGCGGCAAAGGGTCGGATGCGCATAAGGCCGCGGTGACGGGCGACACCGTCGGCGATCCCTACAAGGACACCGCCGGTCCGGCGATCAACCCGATGATCAAGATCACCAACATCGTCGCTTTGCTGCTGCTGGCGATCCTCGCCGGTTGGATGCACCCGTAATCGTCAGCGTCGCGCCTTCCGTCTCGCGGCGGGCGCGACGCGTACACTTTGGCCCGTCGGCGTGTACATCTGACCCGCGGACGGCGTCTGGGCGCGTACA
>JBDTFI010000003.1:0-5699 GCA_039938035.1 Acetobacteraceae bacterium
GCCCGACGTGCTCAGCGCCGACGAGGTTGCCCGCCTGCGCGCCGTCACCGACGGGTTCGTGGAACGCGCGCGCGGGATCAGCGCGCATGACGAGATCTATGACCTCGAGGACAGCCACACGCCGGAGGCGCCGCGCGTGCGCCGCATCAAGGCGGCGCATTTGCACGACCCGGCGTACGGCGACCTGATGCGCCATCGGGGCATCGTCGGCGTGCTGGCCGATCTCTGGGGGCCAGACATCCGCTTCGACACCGCCAAGCTCAACATGAAGTCGGCCAACTTCGGCGCGCCGGTGGAGTGGCACCAGGACTGGGCGTTCTATCCGCACACCAACGACGACCTCGCCGCGGTCGGCATCATGATGGACGACATGGCGGATGAGAACGGCCCGCTGCTGATCGTCCCCGGCACCCATCGCGGCCCGGTGTTCGATCACCACGCCGACGGCCGGTTTTGCGGGGCAATGGACCCGACGCGGCGTGACGTCGACTTCGCCAGCGCGATCCCGCTCAACGGCCGCGCGGGCTCGATCAGCGTGCATCACGTCCGCGCGGTGCATGGCTCGGCGCTGAACGTGTCGAAGCGCGACCGCCGGCTGCTGCTGTTGCAGTTCCGCGCCGCCGATGCCTGGCCGCTACTGGGCTTCCCCGCCGGCATGGAGGCGTTCGACGAACTGATGGTCGCCGGCAAGCCGACCCTGGAGCCGCGTCTGACCGCGGTGCCGGTGCGTCTGCCGCTGCCGCCGGCGCTGCTGCAGGGTTCCCTCTATGAGAACCAGAAGGGAATGCGAAGCCGCTACTTCGACGCGCCGCTGAAGGCGGCCGAATAACCAACGGGGAAACAACCATGACCACCCTTCGCAACCCGGCGCGCGACAAACTCGAAGCCGGCGAACTCTCGCTCGGCCTCACCGTCAAGCTGGTCCGCAGCGTCGAAATCGCCGCCGCGGCGAAGGCGGCCGGCTATGACTGGCTGTTCCTCGATTGCGAGCACGGCACGCTGGGGCTGGATGCCGCCGGGCAGATCGCCGTCGCCGCGCTGGATGCCGGGATCGCGCCGATCGCGCGGGTGCCGAACGGGGAATTCTCGATGGCGACGCGCCTGCTCGATAACGGCATCACCGGCATCGTGATCCCGCATGTCGACACCGCCGATGAGGCGCGCGAGGTCGTGCGCCGGCTGAAATACCCGCCGGTGGGACACCGCTCGATCGGCGGCATCGGCCCGCATTACGCACTCCGCGGCATGAAGATCGGTGACGCCGCGGCGGCGATGAACGCGGCGAACCTCACGATCGTGATGCTGGAAACCCCGACCGCGATCAAGAACGCCGAGGCGATCGCCGCCGTGCCGGGGATCGACGTGCTGCTGATCGGCACCAACGATCTGTGTTTCGAGATGGGCATCCCCGGCGAGTTCACCCACGCCAAGGTCGCCGCCGCCTATGAGCGCATGATCGCCGCCTGCCGCAAGCACGCCAAGCACGCCGGCATGGGCGGTATCTATGCCGAGGAGATCATGGAGCGCTATATCCGGATGGGCTGCCGCTTCAATCTCGCGGGCGCCGATCAGTCGTTCATGATGGCCGGCGCGCAGAGCCGGAGCGCCGCGCTGCGGCGGATGATAAGCTGAGTTCCAGCATCGAAGCCGCAACGGAACCGACTGCGCTCGCGCCCCCGGCGCCGCGCATCGCCATTCGCGACCTCGACTTCTTCTATGGCGAAACCCACGCCCTGAAGGCGATCAGTCTCGACATACCCGATCGTCGCATCACCGGACTGATCGGCCCCTCCGGTTGCGGCAAATCGACCTTGCTGCGGGTGCTGAACCGGATGTACGACCTCTATCCGGGTCAGTGCGCCACCGGTGAGGTCATGATGGACGGGATCAACCTGATCGCGCCCGACATCGACGTGAACGAGCTGCGCTCGCGCATCGGCATGGTGTTTCAGAGGCCGACGCCGTTTCCCATGTCGATCCACGACAACATCGCCTTCGGCGTCCGCCTGCACGAGAAACTGTCGAAATCCGACATGCGCGAACGGGTGGAGTGGGCGCTGACCCGCGCGGCGTTGTGGAACGAGGCGAAGGATCGGCTCAATGGCTCCGCCCTCAGCCTGTCCGGCGGCCAGCAGCAGCGGCTGGTGATCGCGCGCACCATCGCGATCCGCCCCGAGGTGATCCTGCTCGACGAACCGACCAGCGCGCTCGACCCGGGCAGCACGCTCAAGATCGAGGAGCTATTCGACGCGCTAAAGCACGACTTCACGATCGTGCTGGTGACCCACAACATGCAGCAGGCGGCACGCGTCGCCGATCAGGTGGCGTTCCTGTATCTGGGAGAGATCGTGGAGGTGGCGCCGGCGTCGCGCATGTTCACTTCCCCGCGCGAGCGGCGCACCCAGGACTACATCACCGGCCGCTTCGGCTAGGAGGAGAGCGGGATGTCGGACGCGCCCCAGCACACGGTGAAAAGCTTCGATCAGGAGCTGACGCATCTGCGCGACCTGATCATCGAGATGGGCGGCATCGTCGAGAGCCAGGTGGCGCTGGCCGCCGAGGCGATCATGAACCGCGACACGGCGGCGGCGACGCGCGCCGTGGAGGAGGATCCGCGCGTCGATGCGCTGGAGCGCGACGTGGAGGCCCTGGTCATCCGGATGCTGGCGCTGCGCCAGCCGATGGCCGACGATCTGCGCGGGATCGTCGCGGCGCTGAAGATGACCGGCGACCTGGAGCGGGTCGGCGACTACGCCGCCAACGTCGCCAAGCGGGCCATCGTGCTGGCGCAGTTCTCCCTGCCCTTCCCGCTCGCCGCGATCGCCAACATGGCGAAGCTGGTTCAGGCCGGGCTCAAGATGGTGATCGACGCCATCGCCGAGCGCGATCCCGAGAAGGCGATCGAGGTATGGCGGTCCGATCAGATGATCGACGACCTCTATACCTCAATCTTTCGCGAGCTGATCACCTACATGATGGAGGACCCGCGCAGCATCACCCCCTGCACGCACCTTCTGTTCATTGCCAAGAATCTCGAGCGGATCGGCGATCACGCGACCAACGTTGCTGAAACGATCTACTACGCGGTGACCGGCGAGGTCTTGCCAGACGCGCGCCCCAAGGGCGATACCTCCCCCTACGCCGTCGTGCATCCGCGCGACTGAGGAGGCCGCATGGCTGACGGATACGCGCGCCAGTCGAAGCCGCTGGTGCTGGTGGTCGAGGACGAGGCGGCGCTGGCGACGATGCTGCGCTTCAACCTCGAGAAGAAGGGCTTCCGGGTCGCCGAGGCAGCGGACGGGGCGGAGGCGCTGAGCAGCATCGCCGAGGCGCCGCCCGACCTCGTATTGTTGGATTGGATGCTGCCCACGTTGTCGGGCCTGGAGGTATGCCGCCAGATTCGCCGGCGTCCGGCGACGCGCGAGCTGCCGGTCATCATGCTGACCGCCCGCGTCGACGAGCAGGATGCGGTGCGCGGGCTGGATACCGGGGCCGACGACTACATCACCAAGCCGTTCAGCATGGATGCGCTGTTCGCCCGGATGCGCGCGTTGCTGCGCCGCACTGGCGTGGTGGGTGGACCGGCGGCGATCGTCTTCCACGACATCAAGCTCGACCGTGCCACGCGTCGGGCGAGCCGCAACGGCCGGCCGCTCAACCTCGGGCCGACGGAGTTCCGCCTGCTGGAGTTCTTCATGCGCCACCCGCGCCGCGTGTTCGCCCGCGAGGATGTGCTTGGGGCGGTCTGGGGGGCCGACATTCACGTGGAGCCCCGCACCGTCGACGTGCATATCCGCCGGCTTCGCAAGGCGATCAACGAGGTCGGCGAGCTGGACCTGATCCGTACGGTTCGTGCCGCCGGGTACGCACTGGATACCGAGGCCGTGTGAGCGCAGCCCGATCGGGCGAGGTTGCGCCGGCGTGGAATTGGCCGATCATGGGCGGATCAATTCCTGGAGCCTTCCGCCATGAGTACTTTGGACGCCAACCGCGTGATCCTGACCGGGGAGAACCCGTTCATCCGGTTGAGCCAGAACGACGGCGACGCCGTCACGACGAATGCGAGTTTCTGGCGCATCCTGCTGTCCCCGGCCGGTCCTGGTCACGTGCTCTATCTGAAAAGCGAGCTGACCAAGAACGACTGGCGCATCTACTCCGACAACATCGCGATGGCGCGTTGGCTGCAATCGACCGTGCAGGGCATGCTCAACGCCGAGCTTTCCGACCTGACCATTCCGGTGGTCGAGGCGGAGTGCGACACGTCCGGGGACGCGCGCGATTTCTGGACCGAGCGGCTGGAGACGCGCGACGAGGAGATCGCGCTCACCTGGTACGACATCGGTGAGCCGCTGCTGATTCACACGCAGCCCAACGCGGACCCGGGTCGTCCGTATGGGGTGTGTACGCTGCTGATTCCGGCGCTCGGCGCGCGACTCACCCGAAACGGCGTCGCCGCTTCGGGTCAGCCCTGGCCGAGGGAGCGCGAGGGGAGGCCGTTCAGCACCTGCGCGCTGGCATTTTCCGAAAGCTGGACGGCGGCGCGCTAGCGCGATGCGGGAACGCAGCGATCGGGAGGCAGCGGTTGAAGAATTCCGTCCCCTTGCGCCTGCATGTCCCCGAGCCGCCAGCCCGGCCCGGACAGGACGCTGACTTCAGCTGGGTGAAGGTGCCGGACGCGGGCTCGGTCCCGCGGCCCGACATCGCCGAGGCGCCGCACGCGATGCGCGAGCTTGCCTACACGCTGATCCGCGTGCTCGACGAAGCCGGGGCCGCCGTCGGGCCGTGGAACCCCAGGCTGGACGCCGACACGCTGCGGCGCGGGTTGCGGGCGATGATGCTGACGCGGGCCTATGACGACCGGATGTTTCGCGCCCAGCGCCAAGGCAAGACATCGTTTTACATGCGTTGTACCGGCGAGGAGGCGATCGGGGTCGCTCAGGCGATGGCGCTCGATGATCGCGACATGATTTTCCCGACCTACCGCCAGCAGGCGATCCTCATCACCCGGGGCTGGCCGCTGGTGGACATGATGAACCAGGTGTTCTCCAACGCGGGGGACCGGCTGAAAGGTCGGCAGATGCCGATCATGTATTCGAGCAAGCAGGCGAACTTCTTCTCGATCGCCGGCAATCTGGCGACGCAGTTCCCGCAAGCGGTCGGCTGGGCGATGGCGTCGGCAATCAAACACGACGACCGGATCGCCGCCGGCTGGATCGGCGAGGGCGCGACGGCGGAGGGCGATTTCCACCACGCGCTGACCTTCGCCAGCGTCTATCAGGCGCCGGTCATCCTCAACATCGTCAACAACCAGTATGCCATCTCGTCCTTCCAGGGGATCGCGGGCGGTGAGCACACGACTTTCGCGGCCCGCGCCATCGGCTACGGCCTGCCGGGCCTGCGCGTGGACGGCAACGATTTCCTGGCGGTGTATGCCGCGACACGCTGGGCGTCGGAGCGGGCGCGGTCGAACCTGGGCCCGACGGTCATCGAGTTGTTCTCGTACCGTGCCTCGGCGCACTCCACGAGCGACGATCCGAGCAAGTACCGCGCCGCCGACGAGCCGAGCCATTGGCCGCTCGGCGATCCGATCGCCCGCCTGCAAGCGCATATGGTCGCGATCGGCGTGTGGTCGGCGGAACGGCAGGAGCAGTTGGCCGGAGAGGTGGACGCCGAGGTGCGCGAGGCCCAGCGCGAAGCCG
>JBDTFI010000004.1:0-6109 GCA_039938035.1 Acetobacteraceae bacterium
GAGCACCGCCAGGATCCCGGATGCCACGATCCGATGCGGTGATCTCCCGCGCGTCGTCTTTGAGGTGGTGTCGCCTTCCGAGCTCCGAGCCTGGCGAGCCAGGGACCGAAAGCGCAGCGACCTCCAGAACGTCGAGGGCGTGGTGGAGATCGTTGAACTCTATCAAGACGAGATGGCGGCCCACGTCTACCGTCATGAGATCGACGAGACCTGGTCTTTCGCCGCGATCGGTGGCGCCGACACTGTCCTCGAACTTCGGAGCGTCGCCCTGGAGGTGCCACTCGCCGAGATCTACGAATTCGCCATCTTGCCGGGTCGCTCCAGCGAGTAGCGAGACCGGGGCGTTGGCAAGTCAAACTGGACGCCTGGATCCTGGTCGATAAGCGGTCAAAGCTGCCGGCGTAAATTCTGGGCGCTCCTCGCAACCCCGGCATCGGTTTCCTGCCGAGACCATCAGCCGCTCCTCTTCGTCCACAGCATGGTTTACCGCTACTTTCGCCCACGGCGTCAAACACGCGCACTCGATGGTACGCACCGGCCATTGTTCGAACGATGGTACCCGGGCCTCGCTAACGCCAATACTCTGGCACCGCTCAAGCCGCCGCAGCATCACACCCCGACGCCCGCGCCAACGGGTAGGCTTCCTGCCATCCCGGTTGGGGGCGGAAAACAAAGAGAGGAGCGCCTCATGCGCAACGCGAACCGCCGCTTTCTGCTGAAATCCCGGCCGACCGGGCTCGCTGGGCCGGAGCATTTTACCGAAGAGGTGGTGCCGGTGAGGGTGCCCACATACGGCGAGGTGCTGCTGGAGACCTTGTATCTTTCCATCGACCCCGCGATGCGCGTCTGGATCAGCGAGAACCCAGGATATGTGCCGCGCGTCGAGATTGGCGATGTGATGCGCGCCGGCGGCATCGCGCGCGTCATCGACAGTCGCGCGGCGGGCCTCGCGGCGGGCGACCTGGTGCAGGCGCGACTGGGCTGGCAGTCGCACCCGACGCTGCCCGGTGCCGAGGTTCAGAAGCTCGATCTCGGTCTCGGCGCGCCGCTCGACTGGATCGGTCTGCTCGGCATGACGGGGATGACCGCATATTTCGGGATGCGCGAGATAGGCGCGGTGCGTCCGGGCGAGACGGTGCTCGTCTCGGGTGCGGCCGGCGGAGTCGGCCAGGTGGCCGGGCAGGTCGGCCGCATAGACGCTTGCCGGGTGGTGGGCATTGCGGGTGGCAAGGCGAAATGCGGGTTTCTCACGCAGGAGCTCGGGTTCGACGCGGCGATCGATTACAAGGCGGAGTCGGACCTCGCTACTGCGATCGCGCGGGCCTGCCCGGGCGGCGTGGATCTATTTTACGACAATGTCGGCGGCGCGACGCTGGACGCGGCGCTCGAGAATCTTCGTGTGGGCGCGCGCGTGGTGATCTGCGGCCGGATCTCGCAGACCGCGAGCGGAGAACTGTACGGCGTCCGCAATCTCGGCCTGCTGATCGGCAGACGCGCCCGCATCCAAGGCTTCGTTGTATTTGATTACAGCGATCGCTACGCGGAAGCACGGCATTGGTTGGCGGCGCAGCGGAAGGCCGGCCGCATCCAGCAGCGGCTGCACGTGATCGAGGATTTGGGGCGCGCGGCCGAGGGCCTCGGGATGCTGTTCCGCGGGGAGAACGCCGGCAAGCTGGTCGTTCAGGTCGCGCAGTGAGCCCGACGGGTTCCGCCAGGTTTCGTGCCGGCTCGCGGGCGGTCTGTAGAGTGCTGGCGCGGCGCTCTATAGCGCCGCTCGATCAGGACTGCGGCGCGACTTCGCGGGGATTTCCGGGGACTTTCCCATAAGGGCGGATTCGGCGGGGTCGCCCGGCGGGCGAAAAAACGGGCGCCGCACGGTCAACCTCGCGCCGCCCGCGCTCACACCGTCCTGCGGGGGAGCAGGTCAATGAGCGACGCCTGATTGGCCGATCCAGGATGACGGGACGTGCCGGGCGTGTATGATGAAATGCTCATGCGAGACCGGACGGCGTTCTGCTTTGCCGAAAGGTGGCGCATTTGAGCGGGCGCGACGTGGGCGCCCGCCGGGCCGAACGGCGGTTGACGATCCGATCGGAAGCCAGACGCGCGCACACGGACCCTGGTCGCGACCGGGCTGATGACGGCGCGCCGCAAGCTGGCGCGGCTGAAGCCACGCTGATTGAGCGCGCCGCCGCTCAGGCGGGCGTCACCCCAATCGTGGGGAGCCCGACGAACTGAAAGGGACGCTCGGAGGAAGCAGAGACGGACGGCGCGCGCGGTCGCGCCGCCCGCCGCCAACGCGGGCGACAGCCCGTTGCATCGAAGGGATCGAGTCGGCGGGACGGCTACTGGCCGATCAAAGATAACGAAATGGGCCCCGCGTTTCTGATGAGGTGGTGATGCCCGACGGCCCCGGTCGCGCAGCCGAAAGCCGGCGGCGACGGCACGCGCCTGGACGATCTGCGGCGTGATGGCGGCAATCCCAATGCGGGGCAGGGGAGCGGGCTCTCCCGGAGCACCCCGTTTCGGCAGCCGCGGGCAGATATCCGAGCCTTCGCCGATTCCCTTCCGCGCCCGGCCCATCTAAGCTGAGGCCAAGGAGGCCCTCGCACGCGCAATGGCGATCGTCGAGCACATCAATCCCCGGATTCTCGCTTGGGCGCGGGAGACCGCCGGGCTGACCGTCGAGGAGGCGGCAGCCAGGCTCGGCCTAAAGGACACGGCCAGGGCCACGGCGGCGGAGAAGCTTCTGCAGGCGGAGGACGGGACCCGGGCGGTGAGCCGCAGCCTGCTGCAGAAAGCGGTTGCGGTCTACCGCCGCCCTCTTGTCGCGTTCTACCTGCCCCAACCGCCGGCGCGCGGAGAGCGCGGCGAAGACTTCCGCACGGCCCCGGGCGCGGTGTCCCCGCGCGACAACGCGATGCTGGACGCGCTGCTTCGCGATGTCCGCGCACGGCAGGAGATGCTGCGAGAGTTGCTGGTCGACGATGAGTACGCCCGGCCTCTCGCCTTCGTCGGGTCTTGCAGCATCAGCCAGGGCGCGGCGAGCGTTGCGGCCGGTATCCGGGAGACGCTGAGTGTCACGGTGGCGGAGCAACGGCAGGCACGGGATGCCGCCGCTCTGTTCGTCCTTCTGCGGCGCGCCGCAGAACGGGCGGGAATCTACGTGCTGCTGCTCGGCGATCTCGGCACCCACCATTCTGACGTCAGCGAGGACGTGTTCCGGGGATTCGCGCTGGCCGACGACATTGCCCCGTTCGTCGTCATCAACGACAACGACGCCGCCCCGGGACGCGCATTCACGCTGCTGCACGAGCTGGCCCACATCTGGATCGGAGCAACCGGTGTGAGCGGGCCTCTCCGTGGCGCGGCCGCGAACAAGGTGGAGCGCTTCTGCAACAGCGTGGCCGGAGAGTTCCTGCTCCCGCTGGAGGCCGTCGCCGGCCTGCAGAGCGCCCGAGGCGCGGACGTTCTCCAGGCGCTCGTGCTCACCGACAACGTCGCGCGGGCTTGGAACGTCTCCCAGGGCGTTGTGACCTACCGCTTTCTCATGAACGGCTGGATCTCCGATCAGGTCGCGGCCATCCTGTTCAAGACTTTTGCCGATAGGTGGCGCGCGGAACGACAGCGGACGCGCCAGACGAGGGAGCCGGACGACACGGGGCCGGGCTTCTACATCGTACGTCGATCCCGGCTCGGGACCGCGCTACTTGATGTCGTGCGCCGCGCCCTTCAAGAAGATGCCCTCACGCACACGAAGGCGGCAAAGATTCTCGGCGTGAACCCTTCCAGCGTCGATCAGCTTCTGCATGAGCGCCCGCGCGCGGCATGACGCTTTATTTGTCGGACGCCAACGTGCTCATCCGAGCCCACGCCGACTACTACCCTGTGGACCGGGTCGAACCGTTTTGGGTCTGGCTGCTGGAGCAGGCCGAGGCGGGCCTGGTGAAGGTGCCGAAGGAGATCGACGACGAAGTGGCGGGCTCCAAGGATATCCTTGGGCAGTGGCTTCAGCGTCCGGACGTAAAACGCACGATCGTGCTCTCCGAGCCACTCGACGGCGCCTACCTGCGGCGGGTTGTTGCGATGGGTTACGCTCCTGACCTTACCGACGTGGAGCTGGTGAAGGTCGGCAAGGACCCGTTCCTGATCGCGGCCACGCGCGGGATGCCCGACCGGGTCGTGGTGACGCGAGAGGTCTCGAAACCGGGCCGGACGCGCGCCAATCGCAAGATCCCGGACGTGTGCGCGACGATGGACGTCACCTGCATCACGGATTTCGAGCTTTGGCGCCTGCTGGACTTCCGGATCCGCTGACCGCCGCAAGGGCTACAAGACCCCGCTGAGCGGGTGGCCATCGAACAGGTCGCCGAACTCGAGATACTCGCCGAGCACGTCGAAGCTCTTGTGGCGGCCGAGCCGCTTGAGCTTGGCGGGATGCACGCCGCGCGCCTGGACGATCCGCGCCACGCTCTGCGGCGTGATCGCCGCGGTGCCGGTCCGGGGCAGGGGAGGGACCGGTGGCCCGGCTGGTGGCTCGCTCGGTGCCGCGCCCTCCTTGGCGCATGGGGACAGCCAGAGGCGCCGGAACATCGGACCTGCGGTGATATGCCGGAAGCCTGCGGGAGCGGAAAAATCCTGGTCTGAACGACGCGGCGTCGGGAGGTGTAGCTGCCGGGTGAAAACTCCCCAGATGTGCCGGTTGAAAATTCCCCAGTTTGCCTGACGGGCTGCGGCTTTCGGGTCGGGGCATCCGGTCGATCGGCGATCGGTGATGGAAGCTGCTCTCCTGAGAGACGGGGGAGCCGGTGGTCCGACTGGGAGAGGTTATGATGATTCTTGATCTGCATCGGCAGGGCACTGGCGTATCGGCCATTGCGCGTCGCACCGGGTTGGACCGCAAGACGGTGCGCAAGGTCATCGCGAGCGGCCTCGAGCCGCCGGCCTACGGCCCCCGCCACCCCAAGGTCACACAGCTGCAACCGTTCGAGGCGTATCTGCGTGAGCGGCTCGGCGCGGTCCCTGAACTGATCGGCCGGCGCCTGCATCGCGATCTCGCCGCGGTCGGCTACCGCGGTGGCTACACGGCAGTGACCGATCTGCTGCGCGAGATCCGGCGCCACGCCGCGGCAGACCGCCCAAGGTCGCAGGCACCCCGTGAGCCGCATCGCCGATCGCCCCATTGATGCGCAACGAAGTGGGGAATTTTCAACCGGCGCTTGGAGTGCGCCCCTGGGGGTGGACAGACCGGACGATTTGAATTGACCCTCGTTGCAGGGCTTCCGGAGGATGGAAGCCATGACGCAGCATCGATCACACAGCGCCGCGTTCAAGCGGCAGGTCGCCGAGGAGTTCATCGCGGGCGAGACGCTGCACGCGCTGTCCAAACGGCACGACATCTCGCGGCAGCTGATCCGGATCTGGGTCGGAAAGTTCGAGGCTGGCGCCCTGGACGATGACGTGCAGGCGGCCGACCTGATCCAGGAGTGTGAAGCCAGGATCGCCGCTCTGGAGCGCATGGTCGGCCGCCAGGCATTGGAGATCGAGCTGCTAAAGGGGGCTTTGAAGAATGCGCCCCGGCCCAGAAGCGCGATTACCTCCGTCGTCACCAGCCCCGCGACATCTCCGTTACCCGGGGGTGCGAGCTGATGGGGCTCTCAAGGTCGACCTTCTACGATGTCACACCTGCTCCTCTGGATGCCGACGACATCCTGGCCCGGATCGGCGCGATCTGCGACGAGTTCGAGTGCTATGGCTACCGCCGGGTCGGCGCGGCGCTACGTCACCAGGGCGTGGTGTTATATTACCGGCGGCGCGAATCCGCGCAAAGATGGCGGCGAGGAAGCTTTGGGCGTGTTCGGGCAGCTGGCCGGGTTTCGGTGCGAGGGGGCTTCCGGCGGATCGGACGGCGTGGCCTGCACGCGCAATCGGGTCGCCGCCGGTGGTGAGGTGAGCTGTTGGGGCGCATGCCGCCGCAGCGGCCGGGATTGGCGCTGGACGGGTTGCGGCGCTCAGAAGGTCGGATCGTCGAGAGGCGGATCGGCGTGATCGGCGACGCCAGGTTGGTGCTCGACCTGGATCAAATCGAGAAGCTGCACATCGTAACGAG
>JBDTFI010000005.1:0-4380 GCA_039938035.1 Acetobacteraceae bacterium
TCTCCGGTTCCAGCGCGCGCAGGCTGGCGTCGATCCACGCCTTGGCCTGCGTTTCATAGTCGAGGTCGCATTCCACGCGCTCGGCGGCGCGCACCCCGCCCAGGGCGGCGAGGCGGTCGTCGAAGACGCGCCCGGTCTCGCAGAACTTCGCGTAGGCGCGATCACCGAGCGCGAGGACGGCGTAGCGCACGCCGTCGAAGCGCGGCGCATTGTCGGCCAGCAGGCCTGCGTGCAACGCTTCGGCGCGTTGCGGTGGGTCCCCCTCGCCCCAGGTGCTGGCGATCACCAGCAGGTTCTCGGATGCGGCCACCTGTTCGGGCGTGGCGTCCGCCATGTCGAGGGTTCTGGCGGCGAAGCCGAGCCGTTGCGCGACCTTTCGGGCGGCGCCGGCCAGCGCCTCGGCATTGCCCGATTCGGTGCCGTAGAGGATCGTCAGCGGCGTTCTGACGGCGGGTGGCGCGGCGGGCGCGGCTTGCGGGGATTTCGCGGCGTGCCAGCCGGCGAGGTAGCCCTGGAGCCACTGGACCTGCTCGGGGTTCGCGCCGTCGAGCAGGCGGCGGATGACGCTGAGCTGGTCCTCGGCGAAGGGAGCGGCGGCGAGCGCGGCCATGGGCGTTTCCTACGAAGCGGTGGCGAGGGAGGGCGTCGGGCGCACCGTCATCATCGGCCGGGCCTGCTGGAGCGGGGCGAGGATGACGCGCAGAGCGAGCACCGGGCCGACGACGATCAGCGTGGGAACCGACGCCGGCAGCGAGGCGGCGATGGTCCCGGCGGTGGCGAGCGTCGCCATCGTGACGCGCTGCTCCGGGGTCGTCGCGGCGGCGACGAAGGCGACGGGCTGATCTCCGCCCCGCCCGGCCGCCATGAGCGCGCAGACGAGAGGCGCGGTCTGGCGGAGCGCCATGTAGAACACCAAGGTCTCGGCCCCGCGCGACAGAGCGGCGAAATCGAGGTCGGGGAGACCCCCATGTCGATCGTGGCCGGTGGCAAAGGCGACGCTGCGGGCGAGGCCGCGATGGGTCAGCGGGATGCCGGCGAGCGCGGTGCCGCCGATGCCGGCGCTGACGCCGGGAATGATGCGGAACGGGACGGCGGCGGCGGCGAGCGCCATCGCCTCCTCCCCTCCCCGGCCGAACACCAGCGGATCGCCACCCTTCAGGCGTAGGACGCGCAGGTCCTGACGTGCCAGCGCGTTCAGGCGCTGGTTGATGCGGAGCTGCGGCGTGCGCGCCCCGCCGGCGCGCTTGCCGACCGGCTCCAGCCGGGCCGTGCCTGCCAGCACTAGGATGTCGGGAGCGACGAGCGCGTCATGCAGGACGACATCGGCGACGCCCAATGCATGCGCGCCGTGCAGGGTCAGCAGGCCGGGATCGCCCGGCCCGGCGCCGGCGAGCCATACGGAGCCCGGGTCGAAGGACGGAGCGACGAGGCGGGAAGCGGCGAGATGGAGAGCGGGAGCGGACGATGAAGGCACCGGCGGACTCCAGACTGGTGAGCCGCCCTAAAGAGATGGATTTTTCCGATAATGGCAATATCGGGATTGAAATAACAAAATCTGACTACGTACAAACTTTTCCAGAGAAAAATACGTCTCATGGTCCCGCGACGAATATGCTTGGTTCGCCTCACTCCTCCGACCTTGAGGCTCCCGCGGATCGTGACTACCTGTAGTCACTGATAGGAGCCAGGTATGAAGACGCTACAACTCCGAGACGCCAAGGCGACCCTCTCAGCCCTTGTCGAGGCTGCCGAGCGCGGCGAAGCGACGGTCGTCACCAAGCACGGGCGACCCGCCGCGATGATCGTGCCGATCGAGGTTGGTCAGCGCATCTACCGGACTGTCGAGCCGTCCTTCGCGTCGCTGCTGATGGGGCTTCCCGACGACCTGGCGACGGAGCGTGACGAACTCGGGCCTCGCGAGGTCGATTTTTGAGCGGGTACCTTGTCGATACCAATGTCGTCAGCGCCTTCGCGCCCGGCAAGCCACCAGTCCGTCCGGAGACAGTCGCGTGGTTCGAGATGCAGACCGATCGACTGTTCCTCTCCGCGATCTGCGTCATCGAGATCGAGGCTGGGATAGCGAAGCTCCGTCGCGCCGGCGCCACGCGGCGGGCGGCTGATCTGGCGACCTGGTTCGACCGCTTGCTCGGCCTTTACGGCGGGAAGGTGCTCGCGGTGGATGTCGCGGTCGCCCGCCTTGCCGGGACGGCCGCCGAGCGCGCCAAGGCCTCGGGCCATGCTCCCGGCCTCGCCGACATCGTTATCGCAGCCACCGCCGGTATCCATCGGCTTGTCGTGCTGACCCGCAACCGGCGCCACTTCGACCCGCTCGGGGTGGCCGTCCTCGATCCATTCGAGGACACGCTTCCGCCGGAGCCGTCGTCAATCATGCCTTGACGGGCACATTCCTTCAGCCAGCGCGACGAAGTTTATCCATGGTCTGGATAATTCGAGCGACGGCCTCTGTGGCCTTCGCTGGAGTATCACATTCCGCCGCCGCGATACGCTCCAGCTTCGCCCCTTCGTCAGTAATGAACTTCAGACGAGCATGTGCAGCCGCTGGTGTCTCCGTGTGATAGAGATCGCCGTCGACTTCCACGATCATGACAAGCCCATTCTTGATGATGACGAAGTCCGGTTCGACCCGGCTGTAGCTCACCCCGCCTCTCAGAAAAACCGGGAGTGGCGCGAAAGGAAGGCTGGTTCTCTTCAAGGCGTCATAAAGCTGAATCTCCGGCATCGAGCGGAATAGCAGGCCGTCGTGCTGCCGAGCCGCGATGTTATCGCTACGGACGCGGCCTTGGTTCGTGATTCCCTCGCCGGCAAGCGCCTGGTTGACTTTGGTGCGCCAATCCGGATCGTCATCGAGGGCAGGCGCGATCAGTACTGTAAAGGAGATCGAGGACGACCATGCCTGGAGCGTCGTGTTAACCGCGTCGTGTACCTGGCGCTCAAGTTCTTCGCGTCGGTCTTCCAGATCGGTGTAAAGCTCAACAGGAATCCCCAGCGACAAACGCCATATGTCCCGACCACCATCCCAGTTGTCGTGCTCCGCATAGTTCAACCGGTTCGTAGCGTTGGCCACGATGCTCGCGGCCGTCACCTGCGTCCGTCCAACCAGAACTCTCGCCCCCGCGGCCAGAACGCGGTCCACAAACTGATCGTTAGGACGCGGAGCATCCGTGGCGGTTCCCATCACCTCACCGCGCCGGGGACGTCGGCGACGCCGGCGGCGGCGGGACGGAAGGCGCGACGGCGGCCCCGCTTGGGGCCACCCCGCGCACGCAGCGCTCGACCATGCGGTCGCGGGCATAGCGGTCCGACAGCCCGGCCGTCGGGTTGCCGACGAGTCCGGTGCCCGAATAGGGCGCGCCGTTGTCGCCGACGCTATAGATCGCCCCCCGGTTCAGCCGATCATAGACCTGATCGGCATGATCCTGGCAGGCCGCGATCGTATCCCGGTCGGTGACCGAGAGCGGCGACGACCTCTGGGCACACGCGCCCAGCGCGAGGACCAGCACCAGCGCGGACGCGGTCGTTCTTTTCATGAATGTCCTTACGCGGAACGCGCCATGAGGGCGGGGTGTTCGAGGCGGGTGCGGAAGGGCGCCTCGTCGAATCGCAGATCCGCGTTCAGCGGCGCGGTCGCGGCGGCGCGGAGGAGCGCATTGTCGAGTTCCGCGCCGTCAGGGGCGAGGCGGCAGAGAGGGACGGCCCAGCCGGCACGCGCGAGCAGATCCACCAGCGCGAGCAGGCGCAGGCACACCGACAGCCCGTAGAGGCTGGACAGCCCCACGGTGCCGTCCACCGCCCCGGCCCAGCACGCGGCGTCGCGGTCGGCGAGTGCCAGGTCCACGGTGCTGCCGTCGGCACGACGGAACCGGAAGCCGCGCGCCGCGCCCCAGTCGGCGGCGATCGCCGCGTCCCGCGCCGCGCACCACGCCCGCTCCAGGTCGCGACCGCGCACCAGCGGAAGCTCCTCCGGGGCGTGATCGACCATGTAGGTGAGAAGGCCATCGGGGCCACTGCCCACGCGCACGGCGGGCGAAGGGTCGGAGAGGCTCATTGCCCACCAAGGATGGACCCGCGGGCGGGTCGGCGCCAGTCTTGACGGCGGCAGAAGCAGGAGATTTCGATCATGGGCGATCCGTCCCGACTGACCGCGACCGACGCCACCGCGCGCATCCGCGACGGGCGCCTACGGCCCGAGGCGCTGATGGAAGCTTGCCTCGACCGGATCGCTTCGCGCGAGCCGGCGGTGGGGGCGTTCGCATGGTTCGACGCCGGCGCGGCGCGGCGCGGGGCCGCGTCGGCGCGGCCCGGACCGCTGCACGGGCTGCCGCTCGGGGTGAAGGACGTGCTCGACACGGCGGACATGCC
>JBDTFI010000006.1:0-2745 GCA_039938035.1 Acetobacteraceae bacterium
CAGCAGCTGGGCGACGGCATCGTGCGCACCATTGCGATGGGACCTTCCGAGGGCCTGCGCCGCGGCCTCACCGTCAATGGTACGGGCAAGGGAATTTCGGTGCCGGTAGGCGCGGGCACACTGGGGCGCATCATGGACGTGCTGGGCAGGCCGCAGGACGAAAAAGGCCCGGTGGAGGTTACGGAATACCTGCCGATTCACCGTCCCCCTCCTGCGTACGACGAGCAAGCCGGCGGCCAGGAACTTCTGGTTACGGGCATCAAGGTCATCGACTTGCTGGTGCCCTTCGCGAAGGGCGGCAAGGTGGGCCTGCTCGGCGGCGCCGGCGTCGGCAAGACGGTGAACATGCTCGAGCTCATCAACAACATCGCCAAGCAGTACAGCGGACTGTCCGTGTTCGCGGGCGTGGGCGAGCGCACCCGTGAAGGCAACGACTTCTACCATGAGATGGCCGATTCCGGCGTCGTGAACCTCGAGAACCTCGAGGAATCGAAGGTGGCCATGGTGTACGGCCAGATGAACGAGCCCCCGGGCAACCGACTGCGCGTCGCCCTCACCGGCTTGACCATGGCCGAATATTTCCGCGACGAAAAGCAAGCCTCCGGCAAGGGCCGCGACGTGTTGTTCTTCATCGACAATATCTACCGCTACACCCTGGCCGGCACGGAAGTGTCCGCGCTGCTCGGGCGCATGCCCTCGGCGGTGGGCTATCAGCCCACGCTGGCGGAGGAAATGGGCGTGCTGCAGGAACGCATCACCTCCACCAAGACGGGTTCCATCACCTCCATTCAAGCCGTGTACGTTCCGGCAGACGACTTGACCGACCCCTCGCCGGCGACGACTTTCGCGCACTTGGACGCCACCGTGGTGCTGTCGCGGCAAATCGCCTCCATCGGTATTTATCCGGCGGTCGACCCCTTGGATTCCACCAGCCGCCAGCTCGACCCTCTGGTGGTAGGCCAGGATCACTACGATACGGCGCGCGGCGTGCAGGCCGTGCTGCAGCGCTACAAGGAGCTGCAGGACATCATCGCCATTCTCGGCATGGATGAGCTGTCCGAAGAAGACAAGCTGAGCGTGTACCGCGCACGCAAGATTCAGCGCTTTCTGTCCCAGCCCTTCAACGTAGCCAAGGTGTTCACCGGGCAGGATGGCAAGATCGTGGCGCTCAAGGATACCATCCGCGGTTTCAAGGCCATCATCGCCGGCGAATACGATCATCTGCCTGAGCAGGCCTTCTATATGATCGGCGCCATCGAAGAAGCCGTCGAGAAAGCCAAGACCCTGGCATAAGAGCGATCATGGCCAACACCATTCACGTCGATATCGTCAGCGCCGAAGGACAGATCTTTTCGGGCGAGGCAAGCATGGTGTTCGCGCCGGGCTCGCAAGGCGAACTCGGCATCTACCCACGACATGCGCCATTGCTGACGACACTGAAGGCCGGCGAAGTGCGGGTGCAGTCGGAGGGTCAAGAGGAACAGTCCTTCTATGTCGGCGGCGGCGCCCTCGAGATTCAGCCCCATGTTGTGACCGTGCTTGCGGACACGGCGGCGCGGGCACGCGACCTGGACGAAGCGGCGGCGCTGGCGGCGAAGCAGCGTGCCGAGGATGCCCTGCGCGAGCGCACCGACAAGATGGAAATCGCCGAGGCACAAGCGGAACTCGCCCGTGTCGTGGCACAATTGCGGATGATCGAGCGTCTGCGTAAGAAACGCTAGCGCCGACGCCAGCGCCACAAACGGATATCTCCATGAAGCTTTCGGTCGTCATTTTGGCGGCGGGTCAGGGCAAGCGGATGAACTCCGACCTACCGAAAGTTCTGCAGCCCTTGGCCGGCCGCCCGCTGCTGCAGCACGTGATTGACACGGCACGCAGCCTCGAGCCCGAGAATATCACTGTGGTCTATGGCCACGGCGGCGCCCAGGTGCAGGCGGCGCTGTCGCACGAAGCCGTCGATTGGATATTGCAGGCGGATCAGCTCGGCACCGGCCACGCGGTCATGCAGGCCATGTGCGTCATCCCGGATGATCACACGGTGCTGGTTCTGTATGGCGACGTGCCGCTCATTCGTGTTCCCTCTCTGAAGAAATTGATAGCGGCCGCTGACGAAGGGACTTTGAGCCTGTTGTCCGTGTGTCCCGACGATGTCACGGGTTATGGGCGCATCGTTCGCGATGCCGCCGGGCAGGTCATCGCCATCGTCGAGCAAAAAGATGCGAGCCCGGAACAATTGCAAATACGCGAAGTCAACTCGGGCCTCATGGCCGCGCCTGCGGGGCAGCTGCGCGAGTGGCTGCTGGGACTGGGAAGGGGCAACTCGCAGCGTGAGTACTATTTGACCGACGTGGTCGCAGGCGCCGTGCAGGGCGGCACCCGCGTCAATGTGGTGCGCACTACACATCCTGCGGAAGTCACCGGGGTCAACGACAAGATCCAGCTTGCGCAAGTGGAGGCTCTGTACCGGCGCGAACGAGCCGAAGAGTTGATGCTCGCCGGCGCCACGCTGGCGGACCCCGCGCGCATCGACATACGCGGCGATGTCGAGGTGGGCCGCGACGTGTCTATCGATATCAATGTGGTCTTGATCGGCACGGTAGCGTTAGGCAAAGGCGTAAAAATCGGGCCTAACTGCGTCATCAGCAATGCGCAGATCGGAGCCGGCACCGAGGTCTACGCGAACAGCATCATCGACCACGCGAGCGTGGCCGAGAACTGCCGCATCGGCCCCTTCGCGCGAGTTCG
>JBDTFI010000007.1:0-4483 GCA_039938035.1 Acetobacteraceae bacterium
ACAGAATCAAATCGGCACCGGTTCGGTCAAGCCTTTTTCCGCAGCCTGCTAGAAGATCGTCAGCACGGTGGCTGCACGTCGCGCCGCATCTGTGCGGCCTTGCCGACCCGCCGCCTCGCCTGTAATCCTTGCGCACCCATTCCTGATGGAGGCCGTGCATGGAACGCCGCGCATTCCTCGCCGGCACCGCCGCCACGCTCGCCGCTCCCCTGGCGGCGCCTCTCGGCGCAAGGGCGCAGGACACAAAGGTGCTGAAGGTCGTGCCGAGCGCCGACCTCGCTTAGCTGGACCCGACCCGCGGCAACAACCAGATCGCCCGCGTCTATCAGCAGATGGTTCGATACGCTGTTCGCGCTGGACCACGATTTGCAGCCGAAGCCGATGATGCTGGAGGGCGACGTCGTCAGCGCCGACGGGCTGACCCACACCATGACCCTGCGGCAGGGCCTGCGCTTCCATGACGGCGGCCCGGTCACCACCCGCGATGTGACCGCCTCCCTCAACCGCTGGGCGAACAATACGTCGATGGGCAAACAGCTCACCCAGCGCCTCGCGGGGATGCAGGCGGCAGACGACCGGACGTTCACGCTGACGCTGAAGCAGCCCTTCGGCCTGCTCGCGTTCATGCTGGCCGGTCCCGGGGCGCCGATGGCGGCCATCATGCGCGAGGCGGACGCGAATAAGCCGATCGACGCCCCGATGACCGCGCCGATCGGCTCCGGTCCCTTCCGCTTTGTGCCGGCCGAGCGCATCGCCGGCCAGCGCGCGGTGTTCACCCGCAACCCGGACTACCAAGCGCGGCCTGAGCCGCCCGACGGCCTCGCCGGCGGACGCGTGGTGAAGGTGGATCGCGTCGAGTGGAATATTCTGCCCGATCCCTCCACCGCAGCAAACGCACTCGTGACCGGGGAGGTCGATTTCTGGGATACCGTCCCCGCCGACCTGATCAGCTATCTGCGCCAGCGTGGCGTGACGGTGCGCCGAACCAACACGCTCCCCTCGGGCGCCTTCATACGGCCCAACTTCCAGGTGCCGCCCTTCAACGACGTGCGGGCGCGTCAGGCGCTGGCGCTGCTGTTCGACCAGCGCCAGTTCATGGAAGCCGTTGCCGGCACGGACGGCGCCTGGCACCAATGCTTCTCGTTCGGCATGTGCGGCTCCTCGAACGGCAGCGAGGCTGGATCGGCGGACTACCGCAAGCCGAACGTCGAACGGGCGAAGCAGCTTCTGGCCGAGGCGGGCTACAGGGGCGAGCCCATCGTCATCGCCAGCAGTCCGCAGCTGCCGATCATCGAGGCGCTCGCTCAGGTGGCGGCGCAGACGCTGCGCGACGCCGGCATGAAGGTCGACCTTCAGGAAGGCGATTGGGCGGTGGTGTTCAAGCGGGTCAGCACGCCGAACGCAACCGGCGCGAACGTCTGGAACATTTTCTGCTCCTATTCGCTCGGCGGCACGCTGTTCAGCCCGCTCACCAACACGCTGCTCGACCTGTCCTGCCCGGCGACGGGGGCACTGCCGACCAACTTCGCCGGCTTCCCGTGCGATCCGGCGGGCGAGGCGCTGCGCCAGAAGGTGTTCGCCGCACCCGACGACGCGACGCGGCAGGCGGCGTTCGAGCAGTTCCAGACGGCGATGTGGACGTTCATTCCTTACATCCCCGCCGGTACCTTCGACGTCGACAACGCCTACCGCAAGAACATCAGCGGGGTTCTGGACAGCTACCTGATCGCCTACTGGAACGTCGAGAAGCACTAGCGTTGCGCCTGGTCGTCGGCAGCTATACCGCTGCCTACGCCGCGTTCCGCGCGGTCGGTGACGGGCTGAGCCTATTCGATTTCGACGCGACCACGGGTTCGCTGGCGCTGCGCGACGTGCTGCGCGACCTGCCCAACCCGGCCTATC
Source organism: Acetobacteraceae bacterium (assembly GCA_039938035.1). Lineage (GTDB taxonomy): Bacteria > Pseudomonadota > Alphaproteobacteria > Acetobacterales > Acetobacteraceae > DATFDN01. The sequence goes on from JBDTFI010000007.1 coordinate 1,903, forward strand.
TCCTGCCCCACCGGGACGGCGTATTGCTGACGGCTTGTGAAGCGACCGTCGGACATGCGGCTCTGGCGCGGGTGGACGTCGGCGAGCGGCTGGTGCTGCGAGGGAAGTTGGCGTTGCCCGGCGAGGTACCGTGCCATGTCGACGTCGACCCCGCCGGCCGCTTTGCCGCCGTCGCCTGCTACGCCAGCGGCGACGTGTTTCTGTGCGCCCTCGACGAGGAGGGCGAACCGCGTGCGGTCGTCGGCGCGGCGCGTCATGCGGGCAGCAGCGTGCACCCGGCACGCCAGGCCGGCCCGCACCCGCACGCGGCGCGATTTTCCCCAGCTGGCGGATTTCTTGTCGTGCCGGATCTCGGGACCGACCATGTCTGGGTGCATACCGTGCGCGACGGCGCATTGGGCGATGCGCCCTGGCGCTGGAAGGCGCCTTCCGGCAGCGGACCGCGCCTCCTGCTGTTTGCGCCGGACGGTCGGCACGCGCTGCTGGTGCTGGAGATGGCGTCGGCCGTGTGCAGCCTGCGCTGGCACGACGGTCGGCTCGATCTGGTGCGGCTGGCCTCCAGCCTGCGTGCGTCCCATGCCGGCGCCAACACGGCGTCGGGACTGCGCCTGCATCCGTCCGGGCGGCTGTTCGCCGTCTCCAATCGCGGCGCCGACCGCATCGCGCTGTTTCGCTTCGATCCCGCCGACGGGGCCATCGCGCTGATCGACGAGGCGGCGTCTGGCGGCGCGAAGCCGCGGGATTTCGAGTTCTCGCCCTGCGGGCGCTGGCTGATCGCGGCGAACCAGGACGGCGACGATCTGGCCGTGTTCGCCGTGGAGGGAGAGACGTTGCGCGACACCGGGGTACGGCACGCGCTAGGCTCGCCCTCCTGCGTGCGCTTCGTTGATTGAGGGAGAGACCATGTTCGACCTGGTGCTGAAGGACGGCCGCGTGATCGATCCGGCGCAGGGCCACGACGGCGTCGCCGACGTCGCCTTCGCCGACGGCCTGGTCGCAGCGGTGGGTCGCGATCTCGGGGCGGCGCAGCAAGTGCGCGACGTCGCCGGCAAGCTGGTGGTTCCCGGGCTGATCGACCTGCACACCCACGTCTATTGGGGGGGCACCTCGCTCGGCGTCGATGCCGATTCCTATGCGAAGAAGGGCGGCATCACCACGCTGGTGGATGCGGGCTCCGCCGGTCCGGGCAATTTCGCGGGATTCCGCAAGCACGTGATCGAGCGGGTGGACGTGCGAATCCTGCCGTTCCTGCACATCTCGTTTCCCGGCATCTTCGCGGTCAGCCCCTATCTCAGCGTCGGTGAATCGAGCGATCTGCGCCTGCTCGATCCGAGGGCCTGCATCGACGTGGCGCGCGCGAATGCCGATCTTGTCGTCGGCATCAAGGTACGCATCGGCAAGATCGGCTCCGGCGATTCCGGCCTCGGCGCCTTCGCCATCGCCATGGAGGCCGCCGAGCACACCGGATTGCCGCTGATGACGCATCTCGACCGTCCACCGCCGGCGCGCAACGAGATCATGCCGCGGATGCGTCGCGGCGACATCTGGACGCACTGCTTCCGGGGACCGCCGAACCATCCGCTGGATTTCCATGGCGACGTCCAGCAGGACGTGATCGCGGCGCGGGCGCGCGGTGTGATCTTCGATATCGGCCACGGTCGCGGCAGTTTCGGCTTCGAGACGGCCAAGGCGATGCTGGCGCATGGCTTCGTGCCGGACGTGATCTCGTCTGACGTGCATGTGCTGTCAATCGACGGGCCGGCCTTCGACCTGCTGACGACGATGTCGAAGTTCCTCGCGCTGGGGTTTCCGGTGCGGGAGGTGATCCGCGCCGCCACCATCAATCCGGCGAAGGCGGTCAATCGCGAGGATCGCGGCACGCTGAAGCCCGGCCTGCTCGGCGATGCCACAGTGCTGGAGATCGAGGATGGTGATTTCGATTATATCGACTCGCCCGGCGATCACATACGCGGCGACAAGCGCCTCGTTTGCCGCGGCACCGTGCTGGGCGGGCGCTGGTGGCACGACGGATAAGGCACCGTTCCCGCCAGTTCCACTTCCGGGCGGGTACTGGTCCGATAAGGGGTATGACTGGTTCAGTGGGTTGTGAGGATTGTCGTGATGCGGGGCACGCTTGACACCACGGTACGCAGGACCGCTAGCTGACAGGAAGAGGCGACCCGGGAGCGGCAAGGGATGCTTGCATGAAACGCACTGATGCATTCCTGGCACTGATCGCCATGGGCTATCTGCTCACCGCTGTCGTGCCGCCTGGATCGAATGCGGCGCCTCCCTCCGCCACGGCCGTCGCCACGCCCGGAGCACCGCCGCCGGCTCAAGCGGTTACCGATGGGCAGCTCGTCTATCGCAACTGCCAGGCCTGCCACTCGCTGGAACCGGGCCGAACACTGATCGGCCCGAGCCTCGCCGGCCTCTTCGGCCGCCATTCAGGCACCGCCCCCAACTTCGATTACTCTCCGGCGATGCGGAAGGCGAACATCGTTTGGGACGAGACGACCCTCAATGAATACCTGACCGCCCCGCAGAAATTGGTGCCTGGCAACCGGATGCCCTTCCCAGG
>JBDTFI010000008.1:0-3394 GCA_039938035.1 Acetobacteraceae bacterium
CGCTGTTCCAGGCGGGCGGCGCCTATTTCGATGCGTTCCTGTTCGCCCGGGGCGGCGACTATCGCATCCTGTTCGCACTCGGCGCGGGCGCGCTGGTGCTCGCGCTGGCGCTCGACCTCGCGGTGGGCGGGCGCCGGCGTTTGATCGGGAGCGCCCGAGCGGCCAGGATGGGCACCTGATCCGCGCGAGGTCCCCGCATGAGCCGTATCCTTCCCGTCTGGCGTTCCATGCTCTTCGTCCCGGTCAATGTCGGGCGCTTCGTCGCGACCGCGGCGGATCGTGGGGCCGACGCGATCATCCTCGACCTGGAGGATTCTGTTGCCCCGGCGGAGAAACCGCACGCACGGACGTTGGTGGCCGGGGCGATCCCGCAGGTCGCGCGGCGCGGCGCCGACGTGGTGGTGCGCGTGAACCGGCCCTGGCGGCTGCTGGTGCGCGACCTCGAAGCCGCGGCGATCGAGGGCGTCACGGCGCTCTCCTTGCCCAAGACCGACAGCGCCGAGCACGTCCAGGCGGTGGCCGACATCCTCGACGAACTGGAAGCCGAGCGCGGCATCACGACGCCGATCGGCCTGATCGCGATGGTCGAGACGCCGGGCGCCTTCTTCCGCATGGAGGCGATCGCGCAAGCCCATCCCCGTCTGCTGGGCCTGACGGTGGGGGCGGAGGACCTCGCGCTCTCGGTTGGGATGCTGCCGGAGGCGGAGGGGCTGTTCATGCCCAAGCAGGTCTCGATCTTCGCCGCCCGTGCCGCCGGCATCCTACCGCTGGGCTTTATCGGCACGGTGGCCGACTACAAGGACCAGGCGGCGTTCCGGGCCGTCGTCGCCCGCTCGGCCAGGCTCGGGTTCCTCGGCGCGGCCTGCATCCATCCGTTGCAAGTCCCGGTGCTGAACGAGCTGTACTCGCCGCCGGCCGAGGAAGTGGCGCGGGCCGAACGGATGGTCGCCGCCTATGACGCGGTGCTGGCGGCCGGCAAGGGCGCGGTGGAGTTCGAGGGCAAGATGATCGACATCCCGGTGGTGGAGCGCGCCAAGGGCGTGCTCGCCCGCGCCGCCGCGATCGCCGCGCGGGAAGGCCGGAACTTGTACACCTTGGCGCCGCCCACCCTCTGAATGTGCACACAACGCCGTCCGACACGCCGAAAGCTTGTACATCTTTCGCACGTGCGAACGGAATTCGTGCACACATTGGCTCCCAGTCACGTTGCATTGTGTACACTCTATGCGCCGAGGCCGATCCCGACGGCCGCCGACAGGAGCACGACGAGCAGCGGCGGCGCGCGCCAGGCGATCAGCAGCACGAAGCCGGCGAGCGCCACGGCGAAGTCGGCGCGGCTGTGGACGGCGCTGACCCACACCGGGTCATAGAGCGCCGCCCCCAGCAGCCCGACCACGGCGGCATTGACGCCGCGCATCGCCGCCTGCGCCGACAGATGGGCGCGCAGCGTGCCCCAGTAGGGAAGCGTGCCCATCAGCAGCAGCAGGCCCGGCAGGAAGATCGCGACCAGCGCCAGCGCCGCGCCGGCGATCGGGCCGGGAGACACCCGCGCCACGGCGCCGAGATAGGCGGCGAAGGTGAACAGCGGCCCCGGAACGGCCTGCGCCGCGCCATAGCCGGCGAGGAAGCCGCTGTCCGATACCCAACCCGGCGTCACCACCGCGTCGCGCAGCAGCGGCAGCACGACATGGCCGCCCCCGAACACCAGCGCGCCGGAGCGGTAGAAGGCGTCGAACAACCCCAGGGTGCCGCCCCGTTGCGTCAGCAACGACAGCGCCAGCAGCGCGGCGAAGGCGGCCAGGAACACCGTGCCGGCCCGGCGCGATACCGGCACGGCGATCGGTTCGGGCAGCGTCTGCGGACCCCCGCGACACAGCACGAGGCCGGCGACGGCGCCCGCGACGATGGCGCCGATCTGACCGATCGAGGCGGATACCAGCAGCACCAGGACGGCGGCCAACGCCGCGATGGACGCGCGCGGCCGGTCCGGGCACAGGCTCCGCGCCATGCCCCACACCGCCTGGGCGACGATCGCGACGGCGACCAGCTTGAGGCCGTGCAGCACGCCGGCACCGGCCGCGGAGCCCGCGATGCCGCCGGCGCCGTATGCGAACAGCACCATCAGGATGGCCGAGGGCAGCGTGAAGCCGACCCAGGCCGCCAACCCGCCCCAATAACCGGCGCGCATCAGGCCGATCGCAAAGCCCGTCTGGCTGGAGGCGGGCCCGGGCAGGAACTGGCACAGGCCGACGACGTCGGCGAACGCCCGCTCGTCGAGCCAGCGCCGCCGCTCCACGAACTCAGCGCGGAAGTAGCCGAGATGGGCGATCGGGCCGCCGAAGCAGCTGACGCCAAGCCTCGCGAATGCCAACAGCACTTCGGGCGCGGAACCCTGCGCCTTGATCCCGGCAATCCGCTTGGTCATTGTCCCATGATGCCCGAGCCGGTCCGTCTCGTCGTCTGTGATCATACTCGAGGCGACAATGGGTGACGCACGCGTGCGCCTGGTCTCCATCCGTGACTGCGTCGCCGATCCCTCCGAGGTCCACGAACTAAACCATTTCGGTCGCGCGGTGTATTACCGACTGGCGCCGCGGATAATCGACCCCCCCTCCCCTGACCCCCTCCCCTGACCCCCTCCCGCAAGAGGAGGGGGACTCTCCCACGCAGTTCCCCCCTCCCCTTGCGGGAGGGGGTTAGGGGGAGGGGTGCGAAGAGTCAGCGCTTACGGCGGCTGATCTCACTGATGGATGCGGGTCAACGTCTCGGCGTGGGCGTGCGTGACCAGCGCGCGTCGTATCTTCTGCGATGGCGTGAGCAATCCGTTCTCCAGCGTGAACGCACCGACGAGCGCGTGGCGGCGGATGCGCTCGGTGACCGAGAGGCGATTGTTCACCCGTGCCAACGCCGCCGCGACGGTCGGCTCGTCGTGGCCGTCGGCGGCGACCAGTAGCGCGCACAGCGAGGCGCGTCCGTCGCCGGCCACCACCGCCTGGGCGATGGCGGGCTCGGCCATCAGCATCCCCTCGACCTTGGCGGGCGAGACGTTCTCACCGCCGGACAGCACGATCATGTCCTTCTTGCGATCGGTGATGCGAAGATAGCCGTCCGCGTCGAGCACACCGATGTCGCCAGTGTGCAGCCAGCCGTCCTCGATCGCGGCGCTGGTATCGCCGGGGCGGTTCCAATAGCCGTCCATCACCAGATCACCACGCACCAGGATCTCGTTGTCCGCGGCGATGCGAACCCGCACGCCGATCAGCGGCAAGCCGACGCTGTCGATGCGGATCGCGTGCGGCGGATTGGCGCTGATGACCGGGCCGGCCTCGGTCTGCCCGTAGCCCTGCATGATGCGCAGGCCGAGCGCCAGGAAGAACCGCCCCACCTCCGGATC
>JBDTFI010000009.1:0-2579 GCA_039938035.1 Acetobacteraceae bacterium
TCACCGAGGCGCTCGCCGCCCTGGACGACGAGGTCAGTGCCGGGCCGCTGGTGCTGAGCGTCCTGCCGTCCTTCGCCGGGCGCTGGCTGATTCCCCGGCTGGCTCATCTGACCGCGCGGGAGCCGGACATTCACGTCCAGGTGCTCGCCGACCGCCGGCTGGCGGATCTCAGCGATCGACGGATCCACGCCGCGATCCGCTTCGGCGCGTCGCCGCCGGCCGATCTCGCGGCTACTGCCCTGATGGGCGACACGATCGCCCCGGTGTGGGCGCCCGCGTTGCTCGCGCAATATGGTCAGGTGAGCCGGGTCGCCGACCTCGCTCACCTGCCGATCCTCCACGACTCCAGCGTCGAGGGCGACCCCAGTGGCACCGGCTGGGCGAGCTGGCTCAACCATGTCGGCGCCCCCGACGTCCGCCTGCCGGCCGGGCAGCGCTTCAGCGAGCCGAGTCTCGCGCTGGAGGCGGCGGTGAGCGGCGTGGGGGTCGCGTTGGCCCGGGCCAGCCTGATCGGCGCTGACATGGCCGCGAAACGCCTCGTGCACCTGGCCCTGCCAGTCGTGCCGAGCGCGTACCGCTATTACCTGCTCTGCCTGCCGGAGATGCGGGACGATCCGCGCGTGGCCCGTTTCCGTGCCTGGCTGCTGGCCGAGACGACGGCGGCCGCCGACGTCGATTGGGCGCGTCCGGCGTCCGACAGGCGCGAAGGCGCGGTCGCGGCGCACTGAACGCGGCCTCATGCGCCTTTCCAGTGGCGACGCGCGCCGCTAGGGTCCGGCGCCCTGGAACCTGGACCCCGCAATGCGCCTTTCGCACAGCCTGATTCCCACCATGAAGGAGATTCCCGCCGAGGCGCAGATCGCCTCGCACCGGCTGATGCTGCGGGCGGGGCTGGTGCGGCAGACCTCCGCCGGCATCTATGCGTGGCTGCCGCTCGGCTATCGCGTGCTCCGCAACATCGAGCGGATCGTGCGTGCCGAGCAGGATGCGGCGGGCGCGCAGGAGTGCCTGATGCCCACCGTCCAGCCGGCGGAGCTGTGGCGCGAGAGCGGGCGTTATGACGATTACGGCAAGGAGATGCTGCGCCTCACTGATCGCCACGACCGCGACCTGCTGTATGGCCCGACGAATGAGGAGATGATCACCGACCTGATGCGCCAATCGGTGAAAAGCTATCGGGAGTTGCCGCAGATCCTGTACCACATCCAGTGGAAGTTCCGCGACGAAGTCCGCCCGCGCTTCGGCGTGATGCGGGGGCGGGAATTCCTGATGAAGGACGCCTACAGCTTCGACCTCGATTACGCGGGCGCGGTCGTCAGCTACCGCAAGATGATGCTGGCCTATATGCGGACGTTCCAGCGTATGGGGCTCAAGGCGATCCCGATGGCGGCGGACTCGGGGCCGATCGGCGGCGATCTGTCGCACGAATTCATCATCCTGGCGCCGACTGGCGAGAGCCAAGTGTATTACGACGCGGCGTTCGAGGAGATCGACTATATGTCGAGCGGCGCCGACGATCTGGAAGGTTTCTTTCGGGAGATGACCTCGCACTACGCGGCGACCGACGACAAGCACGACGCGGCCGCGTGGGAGAAGGTGGCGTCCGCGCGCCGCCGCGAGGGGCGCGGCATCGAGGTGGGCCACATCTTCTACTTCGGCACCAAATACTCCAAGGCGATGAACCTGACGGTCACTGGCCAGGATGGGTCGAAGGTCACGCCGGAGATGGGCAGCTACGGCATCGGCGTGAGCCGCCTGGTCGGCGCGGTGATCGAGGCGAGCCACGACGATGCCGGAATCATCTGGCCCGACGCGGTCGCCCCGTTCAAGGCGGTGATCCTCAACCTCAAGCGCGGCGACGCGGCGTGCGACCATATCTCCGAGGACCTCTACGCGCGCCTGGGACTGGCGGCGCTCTACGACGATCGCGAGGACCGGGCGGGGGTGAAATTCGCCGACGCCGACCTGATGGGTCATCCCTGGCAGATCGTCGTCGGTCCGCGCGGGGCGGCCGCCGGCACCGTCGAACTCAAACGCCGTGCCGGCGGGGAGCGTGCCGAGGTTTCCGTCGAGAGCGCGCTCGCTCGAATCGGCTGACGCATGGCCTTCGGAGCCTTCGAGCGCGCCGTCGCCGGGCGCTACCTGCGCACGCGGCGCGGGGAGCGCTTCGTCTCGGTGATCGCGGGATTTTCGCTGGCCGGCATCGCGCTCGGCGTCGCCACCTTGATCATCGTGATGAGCGTGATGGGCGGCTTCAAGCTTGATCTGCTCAGCCGCATCCTGGGCTTCAACGGCGATCTCGGCGTGTACGGGGCGGGCGGGCAGCTGACGCAATACGACGCGCTGGCCGGGAAGTTGCGCGGCGTACCCGGCGTGGTCTCGGCGGTTCCGGTGCTCGACGGGCAGGTGCTGATCACCGATCCGCGCGGCGCGGCGTCGGGCGGCTTCGTGCGCGGGATCGAGCCGGCCGACCTGAAGGCCTCGCGCCTGGTGAGCGCGCACATCGTCGCCGGCTCGCTCGATGATTTCAAGGGCGATGATGCGATCGTGGTCGGTTCCGGATTGGCGCGCCAGTTCGG
>JBDTFI010000010.1:0-4782 GCA_039938035.1 Acetobacteraceae bacterium
CGCGCCCGGGCAGCGAAGTCCGCTGCCGTCATCTGCATGTCGGGCCAACGGTAATCACCCGTGATAAGCGCGATCGCCGCTTCGACCTGGGCTGGTGTCAGCGGATCGGTTAGCGGCAGGTGCGCGACCAGCGCCAGCAGGAACCACGTCTCCGGCGGGATCTCGATGCGTGAGTGCCCGGACAGCACGAGCCGCAGCAGCGTCGTGCCGGACCGGCCGCATCCAACGATGAAGAACGGTGCGTTATCGCCTGCGGAATCGATCATCACCCGCGAAGACTACGCCGGCACTCAGGGCGCGTCGATGAAAGCGGGGACGCGGTGCAACGCATCCGCGCGCGCCGCCTCGTTGGTGCCCGTATGCGCCTGCCCGGTGCCGCTCGGCGGCGTGGCGAGGCCGGAGCGCAGGCGCACAGGTCGCCCGGGGGCGTCGAAATCGTGCCAGGAATCGGGATAGACGATGAGGCTGATCTGGTCCGGGAAGCGCGCCGCGAATGCTCGGCAAGGCGCCGCCGGCGTCCAATCGTCGTTGGCGCCCACCACGATCAGCAGCTTCTCGGCGGGCCGATAAGCGGCGTCCGCCGACGCTGTCTGGCAGCCCGGGTAAAAGGCGACGAACCGCCGGAATAGGCCCGGGGGCAGCCCGCGAGAGGCGTCCGCCGTCCATAGCGTGGTGCTCCCGCCATTCGACCAGCCCATCAGCACCATCCCGCCCGCCGGGGTTCCGGGCTGCTCTTCGAGCCACCCGGCGGCGGCGATCGCGTCCCGGCGGCGCACACTCGACGCGGGCGCCACCCGATGCGCCTGTTTGCACTGCGACCCCAGTCCACGCGAGCCGAAACTATCCGGCAGCAACACAATATGCCCCGCCCCGGCGAGCGCCACCGCCCAGGACCCGTCCCGCGTCGGGAACGGCCCGCCGCAGCCGTGCAGCGCGACCACCGCCGCGCCCCGCACCGGCCCCGCCGGGCGCACCAGCGCCGCATCCAGGACAGTACCGTTCGGCTCCGGGATACGGACGTGCTCGGTGGGGACGTGCGCGGCTTGCAGGAATGCCAGCAGCGCGAGGAACGAGGTCACGGCATCCGTGCCCGCGCCACCGCTTCGGACTGGGCGCGGGCGTGGTTCATTCCTTGCGTGATCGCCTCGACGTCGCGCTGCACCTGCAGGCTTCGCGAGCCATAGTCCTCATCGGCTCCGTTCGACGATAACGACGGAAGCGCGCCGCAGGCGGCGAGGCACAGAAGGCCCAGAAGGGCGGCGGTCACACGCATGACCGGCAGTTTGGCTCAGGTCAGGCTGAAGTGCTATCCTACGGATTGCCGGCTGCCCCGCCAAGCGGGATCAATAGTGTCGGGTCCAGGTCCTGGCCCAAACTTGACCCGGGGGCGCGGAACGGCGGTAGAATGGTCCGATCCATGACGCCTAATGGCGACGCCTCGCCCCAGGGATCGCGATCGTCGCGCCTCGCGCGCAGCCAGGAGCCAGCATGCCCAGCCTCAACTACGCCGCGCCTACGACGGTCAACGAGGCCGTCGCTCTTCTCGCGGGTGCATCCGGCCTCGCCAAAGTACTCTCCGGCGGCACCGATCTGCTGGTGCAACTCCGCTCCGGGCGCGTGAAGCCCGAGTTGATCGTCGATACCAAGCACCTGCCCGGCATCATGGGCATCCGAGAGGACAACGGTGGTTTCATCATCGGCGCCGCCACCCCGGGCGCGGTGATCGAGGCCCATGAGGGACTGAGCCACGCCTATCCCGGCGTGGTCGAGGCGATGGACCTCATCGGCTCGACCCAGATCCAGGGTCGCGCCAGCCTCGCCGGCAATCTTTGCAACGCCTCGCCCGCCGCCGACAGCGTCCCCGCGATGATCGCCGCTGGCGTCACCGCGATCGTCGTCGGCCCGAACGGCAAGCGCGAAGTCCCGGTCGAGCAGGTGCCGACCGGCCCTGGGCGTACCTCGCTCGGCAAGGGTGAGTTCATCGTGGAGTTCCGCCTTCCCAAGCTCCCGGGCCGGGCGTCGGACGCCTATCTCCGCTTCATCCCGCGCACCGAGATGGACATCGCGGTGGTCGGCTGCGGCGTCAGCGTCACGCTCGACGCGGCGGGAGTCTGCACCGCCGCTCGAGTCTGCCTCGGCGCCGTCGCGCCGACCCCGCTCCTGGTCGCCGGCGCCGCCGCCGCGCTGGTCGGCTCGCGCCTCGACGCCGCCGCGCTGGCGAAGCTCGATGCCGCCGCGCAGGATGCCTGCCGCCCGATCACCGACAAGCGCGGCACCATCGAGTACCGCACCAGGGTCGCGGGCGTGCTCGCCCGCCGAACCGCCGCCATCGCATTCGAACGCGCCGCCAAGCGCGTATGAGGGATCCCATGAGCAAGCATCACGTCAGCACCACCATCAACAATGAACCCGTCGAGTTCCTGTGCGAGACGCAGGAGACTCTCCTTGACGTGCTTCGCAACACGCTGAACCTGACCGGCAGCAAGGAAGGCTGCGCCTCCGGCGACTGCGGCGCATGCAGCGTCATCTGCGACGGGGCGCTGATGTGCTCCTGCCTGATGCTCGGCGTCGAGGCCGAGGGTCACGTGATCACCACCGTCGAAGGCATCGCCCGCGAGGACGAACTGCACCCCGTGCAGCGCCAGTTCCTCGAACACGCCGCACTGCAATGCGGCTTCTGCACGCCCGGCCTGATCGTCGCCACCAAGGCGCTGCTGGACGCGAACCCGAATCCGACGGAGGAGGAGGCGCGCTACTGGCTCGCCGGCAACCTCTGCCGTTGCACCGGCTACGACAAGGTTCTCGCGGCCGTGATGGACGCCGCCGCCGAGATGCGTGGAGAGAGGCAAGCAGCATGAACTACATCGTCAGCAAGCCCGAGCTTAAGGTCGTCGGCACCCGCCCGGTCCGCCCCGACGGCGTCGACAAGGTCACCGGCCGCGCGCAGTTCGGCGCCGACATGGTGCTGCCCGGGATGCTTTGGGCCAAGGTCAAGCGCAGCCCGCATGCCCACGCGCGCATCGTCTCCATCGACGCGGCCAAGACGCTGGCATTGCCCGGCGTGCGAGCCGTCGTGACGGCGGCGGACTTCCCCGACATCGCCTCGGAGGAAGCCTTCGTCGGCGAAGGCCCGATGAACTTCCGCGACCTCTCGCGCAACTGCATCGCCCGCGACAAGGCTCTGTACGAGGGCCATGCCGTCGCCGCCGTCGCCGCGATCTCTCAGTCGGTCGCCGATGCCGCGCTGGCCTTGCTCGACGTCCAATACGAAGTCCTGCCGCACGTGATCGACGTCGAAGCCGCGATGGCGCCGGACGCGCCGGTGCTGCACGACGACCTGTTCACCCAGGGCATGGACCACAAGCCCAGCAAGCCGTCGAACATCGCCAAGCGCGTCGTTTACAAGAAGGGCGACATCGACAAGGGTTTCCGCGAGGCCGACGTCGTCGTCGAGGGCCGCTACACCACCCAGCCGGTGCATCAGGCCTATATCGAGCCGCACGCCTGCGTGGTCAGCGTCGCCGCCGATGGCCAGGCGCAAATCTACAGCTCCAGCCAGGGCCAGTTCATGGTGCGCGCGTACTGCGCCAAGCTGCTGAACTGGGACCTCTCGAATATCCGCGCCGTTCCGCTGGAGATCGGTGGTGGCTTCGGCGGCAAGACGCTGGTGTATCTGGAGCCGCTGGCGCTCGCGCTCGCGCAGAAGACCGGCCGGCCGGTGAAGATGGTGATGACCCGCGAGGAGGTGTTCCAGGCCACCGGCCCGACCTCCGGCACCGTCATCGACGTGAAGATCGGCGCAAGGCGCGACGGCACCATCGTCGCCGCCAAGGAGGTGCTGAAATACCAGGCCGGCGCCTTCGCCGGCTCGCCGATCGGGCCGGGCTGCATGTGCGGCTTCGCGATGTACGATCTGCCGAACGTCGACGTCGAGGGCTTCGACGTCGTCTCCAACCGCCCGAAGGTCGCCGCCTACCGCGCCCCGGGGGCGCCGATGTCGTCCTGGGCGGTCGAGAGCGCGTTGGACGATCTGGCGCGCAAGCTGGACATGGACCCGATCACCCTGCGCGAGAAGAACGCCGTGCGTGACGGCAGCAAGACCCATTACGGGCCGAGCTTCCGCGACATCGGCTTCGTCGAGACGCTCGCCGCCGCGAAGAACCATCCGCACTACAGCGCCCCGCTTGGCCCCAACCAGGGCCGCGGCATCGGCTGCGGCTTCTGGTTCAACATCGGCGGCGAATCCTCCGCCGCCGTGCATGTGAACGAGGACGGGACCGCCGGCGTGGTGTCGGGCAGCCCCGACATCGGCGGCTCGCGCGCCTCGATGGCGATGATGGCGGCCGAGGTGCTAGGCATCGACGTGGGGAAGGTCCGCCCGATCGTCGGCGACACCAGCTCGATCGGCTTCACCCACGTTACCGGCGGCTCGCGCGTCACCTTTGCGACCGGCATGGCGGTGATCCAGGCGGGGGAGCGCGTGGTCCACCAGCTCAAGGAACGCGCCGCGCAGATCTGGGAGATCCCGGTCGAGGCGGTGGAATGGCGCGACGGCGCCGCCTATCCGGCCGGTTCGAACGCCGGCGGGTTCGAGCCGCAGACGCTCGGCCAGATCGCGGAGAAGGCCGCGCGCACCGGCGGCCCGATCAGCTCGGAAGTGTCGCTCAACGCGCAAGGCGCCGGTCCCGGCTTCGGCGTGCATATCTGCGACGTCGAGGTCGATCCGGAGACCGGGCGCACCACGATCCTGCGCTACACGGCGGTGCAGGACGTCGGCAAGGC
>JBDTFI010000011.1:0-19886 GCA_039938035.1 Acetobacteraceae bacterium
GTCCATGCGGTAATGCGCCGGGTCAAGGCCAAAACGCGCGGCTACGCCTGCCAGTAGCGCGTCCCAAGCCGGCATTCTTTTGGCTGATCCGTCGCGCGCTCTGGCCTGCATGGAGAGCCCCGCGCCAGCGAACAAAACGAGCTGGTCGTCGCGCAGTTTCTGCGCCAGCGTCGCGGCAAGACGATCGGGCAGCGGTCCCGGCATGTGAGCCTCATTTGTCGCCGGGGGCAGCTTATCAAAACTGCGTAGGCAACGTAATGGAGGACCGCGAGCCAAGCTGCGAGCCTCGCCCATCCACGCTTCTCCCGCCACGCTGCCTCCAACCATCGGAGGCCGCCATGCGCTTCGGTCTGCTCGGGCACGCTGCCTACGTTGTCTTTGATGAGCAGGTCACCAATGCGCCCGAACCGGGGACGGCAGGCAGCGTTTCCGGAGGTCGCACGGACATCCGGCACTGACCGCTACCGGGAGACCCCAATGCACTTCGGCCTATTCGGCGGCGCGCGCACCAAGCGCGGGACCAATCTCGGGACCGGGGACAGCCACTCCTATCGCGGCTTCATCGACTATGTCATGGAGGCGGAGCGGCTCGGCTTCGAGTCCGTGTTCCTGGTCGAGCATCACTTCATCGGCCACGGCCAGGTGTCGGCCTCGCTAACGCTGCTCGCCTATCTCGCAGCACGCACGAGCCGCATCCGGCTCGGCACCGCGGTCGTCGTGCTGCCGTGGCATAATCCGGTGCTGATCGCCGAGCAGGCGGGGACGCTCGATCTGCTGTCGGGCGGGCGGCTCGATCTCGGCGTCGGCAAGGGCTACCGGGCGGCCGAGTTCGATGGGTTCTGCATCCCGCAAGCGGAGGCGAGCGAGCGGTTCGACGAGGCGATCGCGGTGATCCGCAAGGCGTGGACGAGCGAGGGGCGGTTCTCGCACGAAGGCGCGCGCTGGCGGTTCCATGACATCGTGGTGGAGCCCGCGCCGGTGCAGCGGCCGCACCCGCCGCTGTGGCTCGCCGCCGGCAGTGCGGACTCGATCCGCCGGGCGGCGCGGGACGGGTTCAACCTGCTGCTCGATCAGATCGGCTCGGTCCGGCTGAGCATCGAGCGGGTCGCGATCTTCCGCGAGGAATGCGCCAGGGTCGGACGGGCGTACGAGCCGGGGATGGTCGCGCTGGCCCGCGCGCTCCAGATGGTCCGCACAGAGACCGAGCGCGAGGCGGCGTTCGCGACCCGCCAGGGCGTGCTGGCCAGGATCGGCGACCTCGCGCGCGGCGAGCGGGCGCCGGAGGACGTGCGGGCCGACGACGCCGCGCTGCTCGGCACGCCCGAGGAGATCATCGCGCGACTGCGCCGTTTGCGCGACGGCGGCATCGAGCGGATTCTGCTGGTCGATCCCCATGCCTCGGTGGCCGGGCTGCGCGACTTCGCCGAGAGCGTGATGCCGGCGTTCGCGGAAACGGTCGGCCAGCCATGATCGGGCTCGCGTGTACGCGCCTGAGAGTCGCGGGCGCGCGCGATGTACGCCATTTTGGAGTCCCGACATCGTCCGATGTACGCGCCGGACGCGCGTCCCGGGCCCAGGTGTACGCCGTCCAAGGCCCATGTGTACCCGGAATCGGCCGCAACAGGAGCAACCCATGGAAGACCTGACCCCGTCCACCGTCACCGCGACCGCGATCGCCCAGATGGCGAGCACCGCGGACCCGCGCTTGCGGGAGGTCATGGCGAGCCTGGTCCGCCATCTGCACGAATTCGCCCGCGAGGTCCGCCTGACGCCTGACGAATGGCTCGCCGCGATCGGCTTCCTGACCCGGGTCGGCCAGGCCTGCTCGCCGACGCGCCAGGAGTTCATCCTGCTGTCGGACGTGCTCGGCCTGTCGGCACTGATCGACCTGATGCACGACGAGGCGGCGGCGGAGGCCGGCACGCACAGCAGCCTGCTCGGCCCGTTCTATCGCCAGGACGCGCCGGAGGTGCCGCTGGGCGGCAGCCTGGCGCAGCGCGCCACGGGGCCGGAATTGCTGCTCTATGGCACGGTCACCGACAACGAAGGCGCGCCCGTCCCCGGCGCCGTCGTCCAAATCTGGCAGACCGATGCCGAGGGCGAGTACGATCTGCAGACGCGCGACGCGGCGATGGACATGCGCGGCAACGTCCGCTGCGACGCCGACGGGCGGTTCCATGTCCGCACGCTGCTCCCGCTCGGCTATTCGGTGCCGATGGACGGGCCGGTGGGCGCGCTGATCCGCCAACAAGGAAGGCACGGCTGCCGCCCGGCGCATATCCACTTCCTGATCGGCGCCCCGGGCTATCGGGAACTGGTGACCGCGCTCTATCTGGGCGATGACCCGCATATCGAGAGCGACACCGTCTTCGGGGTCTCCAACGCCTTGGTCGTCACGCCGCGCGCCGCCGATCCCGACGCGCCGATCCAGGGGCTTCCCGCCGTGCGCTACGATTTCCGCCTCGCACACGCGCACGGGGCGGCATCGGGTCGGGTGGGTGCGGACCCGAAGCAGGTCCTGGCGGCGGAGTAGCCACGCCGGCGGCGGCCGGCGGCTGCTCGCGGCTGGTCGTGAGGACCAGCGCTGGCAGGAGGGCGGCGGCGTAAGCGGCCGGCTGGGCGATCAGGCGCTCCGCGGCGCGCAGATCGAGCGACGTGCCCTCCGCCGCCGGGCAGGCGTCGCGAATGGCGATCATCTCGGTCAGCGGGACCGGGGCGCGGGCATCGCGCGCCAGCGTCAGCGCCGCCGCCATCGGCTGCACCCCGCCCGCGAGCAGCGCGAGCTGGCGGTCCATCGCCGCCTCGCCGCGGCTCGTGCAGACCTGGGGCAGCACGCCGATCCCCTGGATCGGCCAGCCGCGCGGGGCAAGCACACGGCTCCAGCTCAGCGCCAGCTCGCCGCCGCCGGGCAGCCGAGTGATCGTCTGCACCAGCCCCTTGCCGAGCGTGGTGCTGCCGACGACCACGGCGCGCCCCCGGTCGGCGAGCGCCGCCGCCACGATCTCGGCGGCGCTGGCGGTGCGCCCGTCGACCAGCACGATCACCGGCAGGCCGGGGTCAAGCTCCCCCTCGGTCGATCGCCACGCCCGGTTCGACGCCGGATCGCGGCCCCGCGTCACCGCCACCAGGCCGCCCGGCAGCAGCGCGTCGGCCACCGCGACCGCCTCGCGCACCAAGCCACCGCGATTGTCGCGCAGATCGATCACGACGGCGGAGGGCGGGTGACGATCGGCGAGTGCCGCCTGCAACGCCGCAGCGAGCCGGGTCCCGGTGCGCGCGGTGAAGCTGGTGATCCGCACCACGAGCGCGAGCCCGGCGCGGCTGGCGAACACGTTCTCCTCGGGCACCTGGGCGCGCGTGAGGGTCAGCCGGCGACGCCCGCGCGGGCTCTGTACCTCCAGCGTGACCTCGGTATCCTCCGGGCCGGTCAGCCAGTCATCGACATCGGCGAGGTCGACGCCCCGCGTCGTGTCGCCGTCGACCGAAAGAATGCGGTCGCCCGCGCGGATACCGGCGAGGGACGCCGGCCCGTCGCTGATCGCCTGGGTCACCACGATGCTTCGGCCGTGCGCGGCGAGGGTCACGCCGAGGCCGGCCTCGCCGGTGCGCTGCTCCTCGTCGGTGGCCGCCTGAACCGGGGCGATGTAGCGCGAGTAGGGGTCGAGATGGTCGAGCATCTCGTCGAAGAAGGCGGCGATCATGCGCTCGGTGCCAGCCCGGCGGAGGGTGGGCGAGGCGGCCCAGGCAACGGCACTCAATTGCGCCGCGACGCCGGCCCAGGAAGCCGGCGCGTCGGTGGCCGGCACCGGGATCTGCGCCAGGAGGCGACCCAAGGCCAGAACCCGGATCACGCCGTCGAGCCGGTCGACCATGAGGTCGGGGTCGAGCGCGGTCAGTCCATGCAGGCCCCACAGGGTCAGTCCGGGAACGGTGACCGGGTCGAGCGCGCGCGGGGCGATGAAGCCAAGGGCGGCGGCATAGATGCTCGCCGCCAGTCCGGTGTCGAAGCCCGGCATCCCGGGTTGCGCGCGCGCGGGAGTGGCGAGCAGGACCAGCAGCAGGAGCCCGAGGCGCCTCACGTCAATCGGATCGCTTATGACCTTTGCCGCCCCTGGCAGGGCGAGACGGCGTCCCCTGCATGACGTGAAACACCAGCCCACCGGTGATCGGCGCCGCTTCCGCGAGCCGGACTTCCACCTGCTGGCCGAGGCGGAAGACGAGGCGGGTGCGACGGCCGGTCAGCGTCTGCTCGCGCTCATCATGCCACCACAGATCATCGGGCAGGGAAGAGCGCGGCACAATCCCACTGGCGCCATTTTCCCGCACCGTGACGAAAATGCCGAAACGGGTAACTCCGGAGATCCTGGCTGCGAAAATCGCGCCGACCTTGTCCTCCATGAACGCGGCGAGGTAGCGGTCGGTGGCGTCGCGCTCGGCCGTCACGGAGCGTCGCTCGGTCGCCGTGACGTGCTCGGCCGCCGCCTCCAGCCCCGCCGCTTCATCTGCCGACAGGCCGCCCAGCCCCAGTTTCAGCGCGCGGATCAGGCTGCGATGGACCAGCAGGTCAGCGTAGCGGCGGATCGGGCTGGTGAAATGCGCGTAGCGCGCCAGCGCCAGCCCGAAATGACCGATATTGTCGGCGGCATAGGCGGCCTGGCTCTGGCTGCGCAGCATGACCTCGTTGACCAGCGGCGCCTGCTCGGTGCCGGCGACGGCGCGGAGCACGCGATCGAGGTCGCGCGGATGCACCTTCGCCCCGGGTGGCAGCGACACCCCGAGGCCGTGCAGAAAGCTTCGCAGGTTCTCCAGCTTCTCGACTGAGGGCGGCGAATGGACGCGATAGACGCAGGGCGCGTGTTGGCGCTCCAGCTCTTCGGCGGCGGCGACGTTGGCGAGAACCATGAACTCCTCGATCAGCCGATGGCTGTCGAGGCGCGGGCGGGGCCGCACGGAGACGACCTTGCCGGTCGCATCGAGCACGATCAGCCGCTCCGGCAAGTCGAGGTCAAGCGTGCCCCGGCGCTCGCGCGCGCCCAGCAGGGCGCGGAAGGCCGAATAGAGGTGCGGCAGCGGCAAACCGAGCGTGTCGCTGCTATCAGCGGCCTCCTGCGCCTGTTCGTACGTCAGGCGCGCGGCGCTGCGCATCAGGGCGCGGCCGAACCGATGGCCACGCTTCTCGCCAGTCGCGTCGATCCGGATTTCGACGAACAGGCATCCGCGATCCTCGTCGGGGCGCAGGCTGCACCAACCATTCGACAGCGCCTCCGGCAGCATCGGCACGACGCGGTCGGGGAAATAGGTGCTGTTGCCGCGCTCCCGCGCCACCGCGTCGAGCGCCGTGGCGGGGCGGACGTAGTGCGCCACGTCGGCGATGGCGATGAGCAGGCGCCAGCCGTCGCCATCGGGCTCGGCGAACACCGCGTCGTCGAAGTCGCGCGCGTCCGCCCCGTCGATGGTCAGCAGCGCCACGCCCCGCAAATCCTCCCGCCCGCCGAGCGGCGCGGCGCGCGCCCGGGCGGCGGCCTGCATCGCGGCGTCGGGGAAGACATGCGGGATCGCGTGGGTGGCGATGGAGATCATGCTGATGGCGCTGGCATCGCCCATCCGGCCCAGCCGCTCGATCACCCGCGCCGGCCCCGGACCATAGGTGCGCTCGTGCCTTGGCAACGGCTCCGCCAGCACGATTTCGCCCGCCTCGGCGCCGTTCTCCTCGCCCCGGGGGACGATCCAGGCGGACTTCACCCGCCGATCCGTCGGCTCGATGCGGTTCTCGCGCCCACCCTGGAAAATGCCGAGGATGCGCCCAGGGCTCTCCGTCAACCGCCGGATGGTGGAGCCCTCGTAGCGTCCGGGGCCGGCGGGGCGCAGCCGGGCCAGCACGCGCTGGCCGGGCGCCAGCGCGGCGTGCCCGCGCGGCTCCGGCGCCATCAGCACCTGCGGTGGCGGGCCGGAATCGTCCCACACCACCGGGCGGGCCAGCGCGTCGCCATCGGGATCGGTGCCGGTCACCACCACTACGGCGGTCTCCGGCAGCGTTCCGCGTTCCGCCCGCCGAGGCGATCCGTCCCGCTTGCGAAATCCGGGTTTCCTCAAGAGCCGCGATCCCTTCTGGTCGTCCCTGGACGAGGCGCCCGTCGGGCGCCAAGGTCGGGCATCGCGGCTTGTGCTTGCCGCCCGCCGCAACATCTAACAGCCACCATCGGGACCAGCACGCAATGGATGTCATCCTCGGGCAGAACAAGACCGATCAAGCCTCGGGCATGATCGTCGACGGCGATCAGAAGACCTTCATGAAGGAAGTCATTGAGGCGTCGCGCCAGATCCCGGTCATGGTGGATTTCTGGGCGACCTGGTGCGGCCCGTGCAAGCAGCTCACCCCCACGCTGGAGAAGGTCGTGCGCGCCGCCGGCGGGCGGGTGAAGCTGGTCAAGATCGACATCGACAAGAACCCCGCGCTGATCCAGCAGCTCACCCAACTCGGCCTGCCCATGCAGTCCGTCCCCACCGTCGCCGCGTTCTGGCAGGGTCAGATCGCCGATCTGTTTCAGGGCGCGCTGCCGGAATCCGAGGTCCGCAAATTCGTCGAAACCCTCCTGAAGACCGCCGGCGGTGCGATGCCCAGCGCGGACCTGCTGGCCGAGGCCAAGGCGGCGATGGAGCAGGGCGACGCCCAGGGCGCCGGGGAGCTGTTCAGCGCGCTGTTGCACGAGGAGCCCGAAAACCCCGACGCCTGGGGCGGCCTGATTCGCGCGCTGATGGCGCTCGGCCAGGAGGATCAGGCGGCGACGGCGCTCGCCCAGGTGCCGCCCTCGATCGCCGAACATGCCGAGGTCGCCGGCGCCCGCAGCGCGCTCACGCTCGCCCGGGAGGGCCGTGACGCGGCCTCCCAGCTTGTCTCGTTGGAGCAGCGCGTCGGGGCCGACGGCGCCGACTTCCAGGCCCGCTATGACCTCGCCACCGCGCTCAATGCCACCGGCAAGCGCGCCGAGGCGGCCGAGCAGCTTCTGGAGATCATGCGCCGGGAACGCGGCTGGAACGAGGACGCGGCACGGCGTCAGCTCCTGAAATTCTTCGAGGCGTGGGGCTTCGCCGACCCCGCCACCCTGGTCGCGCGACGGCGCCTGTCGGCCCTCCTTTTCTCCTGATGGCCCCGTTCCACCCAGGCGTGGACGACCTGCCGAAGATGTTCGCGGTCTTCCCGCTCGAAGGCGCGCTGCTGCTGCCGCGCGGGCGGCTGCCGTTGAACATCTTCGAGCCGCGCTATCTCGCGATGGCCGAGGACGCGCTTGGCACCGGGCGGATGCTCGCCATGATCCAGCCGGACGGGTCCGGCCGCACCACGCAAGCCGGCCCGCATCTCTATTCGGTCGGCTGCCTCGGGCGCCTCTCCTCGTTCAGCGAGACCGACGATGGCCGCCTGCTCATCACGCTCACCGGCCTGATCCGCTTCGACGTCGCCGCCGAACTCGAACCCCGGCGCGGCTATCGGCGGGTGCGCGGCGATTACAGCCGGTTCCTCGATGATCTTTCGCTGGCCGAGCGACCGATCGGGGTGGAACGCGACGCGCTGCTCGTCGCCTTGCGCGGCTATTTCGGCCGCCGCAAGCTGGAGGCCAATTGGGACGGGATCAAGCGCATTCCCGACGACATGCTGGTGATTACGGTGGCCATGACCTGCCCGTTCGAGCCGGCCGAGAAGCAGGCGCTGCTGGAGGCGCCGACCGACGCCGAGCGTGCCAGCGCCCTGCTCGCCTTGTTGCAGATGGGCGCCGCCGCGCCGGACGACTCAACCGGGCATCGAGTGAGCTGAAGCAATGGAAGACACGACCCCACCGCCCCCGGTTCCCCTCGACCCCAGGCTGTTGGAAATCCTGGTCTGTCCGCTGACCAAGGGCCCGCTCGAATACGATCGCGCGCGCGG
The DNA here is from genome assembly GCA_039938035.1 of Acetobacteraceae bacterium. Classification (GTDB taxonomy): domain Bacteria; phylum Pseudomonadota; class Alphaproteobacteria; order Acetobacterales; family Acetobacteraceae; genus DATFDN01. Next base: position 7,922 of record JBDTFI010000011.1, read on the forward strand.
CGAGCTGATCAGTCGGAAGGCCGGCCTCGCCTACCCGATCCGCGACGGCATCCCGATCATGCTGGCCGACGAAGCGCGCCGGCTGGAGGAATGACGCCGATTCTTGTACAAACTGCCCGCGGCGGCCCGCCGAATTTGTACAAATCGCCCGGCCGGGGCAGGGATTTTTGTACATCTTTCGCAGGTGCACACAGGAATCTCGTACAAATTGGCCCCCGAAGCGGGCGATTTATGTACAACATTCCGGACCTAATCGCCCCGTCCGATGCAACGCGCCACTGAAATCCGCCTGGACCGCGCCACCGGGGGTCTCGACGTGACCTTCGACGATGGCGCCCGCTTTCGCCTGCCTGCCGAATACCTCCGCGTCGAGAGCCCGAGCGCCGAGGTGCAGGGCCACGGCCCGGGGGAGCGCAAGGTGGTGAGCGGAAGGCGCCACGTCCGGGTGATCGGCATCGAGCCGGTCGGCAACTACGCGGTGCGCCTGACCTTCGACGACCTCCACGACACCGGTATTTTCAGTTGGGAATACCTTCATCAGCTGGGCCGCGAGCAGGCGACCCGCTGGCAGGCGTACCTGGACGCGCTGGCGGCGCGCGGCTTGTCGCGCGATCCGCCCACAAGGGAGAAATGAAATGACCACCTACACCTGGGAACACATCCACCTCCGCAGCCCGGACCCGGAGGCGACCGCGCGCTGGTATCAGGGAATGCTCGGCGCCGAGATCGTCCGCACGCCGCAACCCGGCGGCGTGGAGCGCCTCGACCTCGTGCTCGGCGGCAACCAGAAGGTGTTCATCGCCCCCGCCAGCCCCACCGCCGCGCCCGCCCCGGCGCCCGACGCCCCGTACATGGGCCTCGAGCATATCGGCCTGACCGTCTCCGACATCGACGCCGCGGTGATCGAGTTGAAGGACAAGGGCGTCCGCTTCACGATGGACCCCACGACCGTCCGCCCCGGGGTGCGCATCGCCTTCCTGCGCGGGCCGGAAAATGTGTCGATCGAGCTGATCCAACGGGGCTAAGGGATCAATCCGCCACCTCCACATCCAGCAACGGCCCGTATTGCTGGCTGCCGAAGATGTCGCCGTCGCCCGGACTGCCGCTCGGCACGCTCCGGCTGATGGTGAACTTGATCGCCATCGCCGGGTCGAACTGCACGTGATCGGTGATCCGCTCCGGCGCGATTCGGAAGACGCGGCACAGCGCCTCGCGCGACAGCGCGCCGCTGCGGCACACAAGATCGTAGCTCGCCCGGTCGACAAAGATCACGTCGAACGTGATCCGGTCCACGCCGGCGTTCTTGCTGCGGATCGTCTTCGCCAGTTCCGATAGACGCTTCACGCCCCCGCCTCCACAAGCCCGGTCGGAAACAGCGCCATCGGATCATCGACCCGCATCGTGTGATTGAGCGTCCAGCGATACGCCGGACTCGCCGCCAGCACCTCGTCGAGCGCGAAGGCGACTCCGCCGGCGGTGCCCTTCACGTTGGGCAGCCGGGCGTAGAACATCTGCCGCAGCCCGATCATGCAGACCTCCTCCGCCATCTCCCGGGTCGGCGCGACCGATTGCACGACAATGCACAATTCGTGCCCCGGCTTGTCCCGCAGCGGCTCGAGCGCGCCCATCACCCCGTCGCGCCCGTACACCGTATAGTGCAAATCGTAGCCGGTCTCGCCGAACCGTTCGCGCGCCTGCGCCCGCGCCCAGGCGACGACGGCGTCGATATTGGCGATCGTGTACGGGTCGCGCACGCCGACCATGCCGACGAACCGCTCCCCCAGCTTGCCAGCGCCTTCCAACTTCACCCGCAACTCGGTTGCCGGGACGAACCGCGGGCCGGTGATCCGGCAGGTCCGCTCGTCATACTGCTCATAGACGCATTCGCTCATGTCGAGATGGCCGCCGAGGAAGTGCTCGTAATAGGGGTTCGTCCGCTCGTACATCGCGTGTCCGGCGACCGAGGCGGTGGTGCAGCGCTGCTCGGCCAGCAGCGCCGTCACTTTGACATCCTCCATCGTGATCTCGCCGAGCACCGATTCCTTTCCCGCGTACGGCTCCGCGCAGAACGACGCGCATTCCAGGACCTTCCCGTAGTAATAGGCGAGCCCTTCGGGGAATCCCGCCCGCAGCGCCGGGGCGGCGAAGATCGCGCAATCACTGCTACGCCCGCCGATGATGACGTCCGCCCCCTGCTCCAGCAGCGCCATGAACGGATGCACGCCGGCGACCGCGACCACGCGATCCGTCGCCGCCAAGGTCGCGGCGTCGAGTGCCGCGCGCCCGTCCAGCCCCTCGATCGCCTCACCCGCCGCCATGCGCCCGGCGATCAGCGCGCTGGGTACCTCCGAATGAAACCAGCCAAGGCGGAATCTCGGCAATCCGTGCTTGCGCGCCAGTTCCTGGATAATCCGCACGAACAGATCGACGCGGCTGTTGGTCCCGGTGTCGCCCGCCGAGCCGATAATCATCGGGATGCCGAGCCGGCGCGCGCCCAGCAGCATCTGCTCCAGATCATGCGTCTGCCACGCCAGCGGGCTCGACGATCCATCCGCGCCCAGCGGGCCAGGACCGATGTCGCACGACCCGGAATCGGCGCAGATCAGGTCGGGCTCGCAGGTCAGGCCGACCGCGAAGCTCCCGGTCTTGATCGGCGCGAACCCGAGATGCCCGTTCGGGCAGACGATGCGAAGCGTCCGATTGGCCGAGCGGCGATGTTGTATGGAGACGGTCACGCTGGTTTCCCTCGCATCAATCACGTCGCCACAAGAAAGCACGCCTCTTGCAGCACCGACCAGAACACGGTGCCGCCCACCGCCAGGTCCGCCTTCGCCAACCCACGCGCGCAGATCGTCAGGCCGCCGGCCACCACCTCGTATTGCATCCAGTCGCCGAGATAGGTCGCGCTGGTCAGCGTCGCGGCGAACGCGCCGGGCTCGGGGCGGGTCGACAGAACCACGCCGGTCGGGCGGAAGCACACACAGGCCGGCCCGTCGGGCGCGACGCCGCGCACGTCCAGCCGCACACCGTCCGGAAGCAGCGCCACGAGCCGGTCGGCCTCGCGCCCCACCTCGCACGGCAGGATGTTGCGAACGCCGACGAAGTCGGCGACGAAGCGGGTCGTTGGCGTGTCGTGGATCTCGGCCGGCGTGCCCGCCTGCTCCACCCTGCCGTCGCGCATCACCAGGATGCGATCGGACAGCACCAGGGCCTCCTCCTGGTCATGGGTGACGTAGATCGCCGTCAGCCCGAGCCGGCGCTGCAATTCCTTGAACTCCGCGCGCATCGCCAGGCGCAGTTGCGCGTCGAGGTTCGACAGCGGCTCGTCGAGCAGGATCACGCCCGGATTGCCGGCGATCGCGCGGGCCAGCGCGACGCGCTGCTGCTGCCCGCCCGACAGCCGCGTCGCCCCCCGGTCCGCGAGCGCGCCCAGCCCTACCGAATCGAGGCCGCGCCGCACTTCCGCTTCGATGTCCCCGCGCGGCGCGCCGCGTGCCCGCAGGCCGAAGGCGACGTTCTCGAACACCGTCATGTGCGGCCAGATCGCATACGACTGGAACACCATCGACAGCCCGCGCCGCTCAGGCGGTAGATCGACGCCGGCGGCGGCGTCGAACACCGCGCGCCCGTCGATCGCGATGCGCCCGGCCTCGGGCGTCTCCAGCCCGGCGATCGCGCGCAAGGTCGTCGTCTTGCCGCAGCCGCTCGGCCCAAGCAGCGTCACCACCTCGCCGCGCCTTGCGGCGAGGCTGAGCGAATGCACCGCGCGCACACCGCCGTGCGCGACCGCCAGGCCGTCCACCGCGACAACATCCGTCATACCGGCGCCGCGCGTTGCCGCACGCGCAGCACCAGCGCGACGACGAGGAAGCTGACCGCGAGCTGCACGAAGCCGAGGGCCGCGACATCGCTCGGGTTGCCGTTCTCCCACAGGTCGAACACCGCCACCGACAGCACGATGCTGCTGCTCGAATAGAGCAGGATCGACGAACTGACCTCCTGCATCGCCATGATGAACAGCAGCCCCCAGGCGGCGATCATGGTCGGCTGTACCAGCGGCACCGTCACCCGCCGCATGGTGCCGAACCAGGTCGCGCCGGCGACGCGCGCCGCCTCCTCCAGTTCCGGATGCAACTGACGCAGCGCGGCACTCGTTGCGCGCACGCCGAACGGCAGATAGTGCGTCACATAGGCGATCAGCAGGATGGCGATGGTGCCGTAGATCGGCGCCGGCACCCGCACATAGACCCACAGCAGCCCCAGCGCGAACACCATCGCCGGCATACTGAGCGGCACCATGCTGAGCTGATCGAGCACGCCGCGCCCGCGCTGGCGGGTCCGCAGCACCACCCAGCTTACCGCGAGGCCAAGCACGCACACGATCGTCGCGGTCAGCACGCCGAGCAGCATCGAATTGCCGACCGCGATCCAGGTCTTCGGATAGGCGAACAGCACGTAGTCGAAATGGGCCGCGGTGAAGCGGGTCAGCCGAAGCTTGCCGGTGACGAAGGCGACGGAGGCCGCCCACAGCAGCGCCAGCAGCGGCAGGATCGTCGCCAGCGCGACGTACAGCCAGGCGAGCGCCGCCCGCAGCCGCTGCGCACGCGGCGGCTTGCCCGACGCCCGGAACGCCTTGCCGCCGATGGTCGCGAATGAGCGCCGGCCCAGCAGCGCCGATTGCGCGAGCGTCAGCAGCGCGGTGATGGCCAGCAGCAGCAATCCCCACGCCGCCGCGTCGCCCAGGCGCGGCGGATAAGTCTCCAGCAACCGGAAGATCTCGGTCGTGGCGACGTCAAAGCCCGCCGGCATCCCGAGCACCGCCGGCACGCTGAACATGCCGACCACCTGGACGAACACCAGCAGCGCCGACGCCAGCGCCGCCGGGCCCAGCAGCGGCAGCGTGACCCGGCGCAGCACCATGCCGGGCCGCGCCCCATGCACGCGCGCGGCCTCCAGCAGCGAGGCGTCGAGCCCGGCGAGGGCGTCTGACATCAGCAGGAACGGCAGCGGCATGGTCGCCAGCGCGCAGACCAGGATGACGCCGCCCGGGGAGACGACGTTGATCGTGATCCCCAGGCCCAGCGCGTCGCGCAGCAGCAGGTTAAGCATCCCGCTGTGCGGCGAGCCGAGCCAGCTCCAGCCGATCGCGGTCAGCAGCGGCGTGAGATAGAGCGGCATGACGACCAGCCGCTCCAGCATCGCCCGCCCGGGCACGCCGCGCGCCAGCGCGAGCGCGAGCGCGCCCCCGCCCGCCACCGCGGCGGCGGTCGCGGTCAGCCCCAGCAGCAGCGTGTTGAACACGATTTCCGGCCGATGGAGCGGGGCGAACCCCACCCAAGCGCTCGCCGCCACCACCGCAACCAGCGGCGGCAGCACCAGCACCCCGACGACCGCGACGGCGCCGACGCCAAGGACTCGCTCGGCGCGCCAAGCGCGAAAACCACCCCCTCTCCCTCTGGGAGAGGGTTGGGGTGAGGGGCCGAGTACCCCCGCCAACCTCAGTGAAAATACTCCTCGAAAAACCGCGGGAAGGCGGCGCTCGCCTTCACGTAGTCGTCGAGATCGGTCGGCAGCAGCGGATGCGTCTCGCCCAGCGGCTCCTGCCCGGGCGGCGGCGCCACGTCGGGGCGCATCGAATACATGCCGTAGAGTTTCGTATCCAGCAGCGTCTGGCCCTCCGCCGAGAGGATGAAGTCGATGAACAGCCTCGCCGCGTTCGGATGCGGCGCCCCGGCGATGATGCCGACGGGCGCCAGCGTCAGCGGCATCCCCTCGCGGGGATAGACCCCGACCAGCCCCTCCTGCTCGGCGAGCGGACCGAAGGCGCGCCAATGGTCGAGGGAGGCGCCGATCAGCACCTCGCCGCGCACCACGGCGTCGGTCATCTGCGCGCCGGTCGCCATCACCACCGGGCGCTGCGCCGCGAGCTTCCTGATGAAATCGAGACCCAGCGCGCGTTCCAGCAGATAGAACTGGTTGAACTGGGTTCCGGCGGCGGCGTTCTGGATGGCGATCTTGCGGTCGGCGAATCGCGGGTTCAGCAGGTCGAGCCACGATGCCGGCGCATCGGCCGCCGCCAGCACGGTCTTGTTGTAGACCGGGATGACACCGATCGCCTGCGCCGCCGCCCAGAACCCGTCGGCCTTCGCGCCGGCCGGGAACGCGGCGTATTCCGCCGAATCGTAGCGCATGATCTTGCCGGCGCGCGTCATCTCGATCCACGCCGCCATGTTCGCCGCCAGCATCACGTCGAACGTCACCCGCCTGGCGTCGATCTCCGCGTTCACCCGCGCCAGCACGCGCCCGGTGGGCGCCGAATAGAACCCGGTGGCAATGTCGAGGAACGGGTATTTCGCCTTGAACGCCGCCATGAATTTCTGGAAGTTCTCCCCGGGCGCGGCGTCGGCGATGGCGAACGCGCCCTCGCGGCGGGCCGCCTCGACGATCGTTGGGTCGGCCGCGCGCGCCGCGAAGGAGGCGAGCGTGAGGCAGCCCAGCAACGAGGCGCGGCGGCGGATCATGCTGGCGTTCCTCGCGGTTCCCGATTTCGCTCCTAGCACGCGGTCCCACGATCGGAGACAAAAACATGACCCTGCTCGAGAAGCTCAACGCTCACCCGCTGCCCTTCGCGACCCTGATGGGCGTGGTCTTCGTCGAGGCCGAGCCGGATCGGGTGGTGGCGACGATGGTCGTGCGTGAGGACCTCTGCACCGCCGGTCACGCGATCCACGGCGGCGCGGTGATGGCGCTCGCCGACACACTCGGCGCCGCCGGCACCTTCATCAACCTGCCGGCGGAGGCCAAGGGCACGGCGACCATCGAGAGCAAGACCAACTTCATCGCCCCGGCTCCCGCCGGCACCACCGTGACCGCCACCGCCACGCCGATCCATCGCGGCCGGCGCACCCAAGTCTGGCAGACCCGCGTGGAAACCGAGTCCGGCCGGTTGGTCGCAATCGTCACGCAGACGCAGATCGTCCTCTGACGCGCTCTATCGAGCGGTGTCCACTGCCGCCGCCACGAGCCGCAAATCCTCGACAAAGGCCCGGTACTCCCGCCGCTTCGCCTCCTCGTCCGGCACCCGCAGCAGGAACGACGGATGCACCGTCACGAACGCCGTCTCCGTCGCCGATAGCCGGATCGGCCGCCCCCGTTCGCGCCCGATCGTCACCGCGCGCCCGAGCACGGCGCGGGCGGCGGTGCCGCCCAGCAGGACGATCAGGGCGGGGTGCAGGCGCACCCGTTCCACGTCCAGCCAGAAGGCGCACGCCTGCACCTCCGCCGCGTCGGGCGTCGCGTGGATGCGCCGCTTGCCGCGCGGGGTGAATTTGAAGTGTTTGACCGCGTTGGTGACGTAGACGCTCCGGCGGTCGATCCCTGCCTCGGCCAGCGCGCGGTCCAGCATATGCCCGGCCGGCCCGACGAACGGGCGCCCCACGATGTCCTCCTGATCGCCCGGCTGCTCGCCCACGAATACGACCCGCGCGCCGACGGGGCCTTCGCCAAACACGGTCTGCGTCGCCGGCCCATACAATGGGCAGCGCCGGCAGTCCGCCGCCTCCCGCGCGGCCTGGGCCACGTCGGAATCGCCGCCGCCCGGCATCACCACCGGCCCGATCGGCGCCCGGTCGGGCGGCCACGGGTCTTCGACCAGTGGCTCGGCCTCCGGCACGCTGGTCCCCGGGTGCGCGGCCGCCAGCATTTCGGCGCCGTACGCACGCCAGTAGGCCTCCAGCCCGGCATCGTCCGGCACCGCCGTTGCCTCCGCCCCAGGGCCGAAACGCAGCCCGTCCTCATCCCAGTGCGCGCTGGCGCCGGGCGTGAGCAGGGACACGGCGAACCCCGGAAACCGTCGCGCGAGGAGCGGCGCCGAGCCCTCCAGCACATGATGCGCCGGCTCGTGCCACCCGACATGCCGGCCCTCGACCGTCAGATAGCGAAGCTGCGCCCGCAACCGGTGCCCCTCGGCGCGCACCGCCAGGGCCAGCGCGCGCGCCCGCCCAACCTCGGCGTCCGTCTTGTCGTCGAGCGCCAGCGCGCCGGCCTGGGCACGCCAGATCAGGTGGTAGAGCAGATCGAACCGATCCGCATCCCGCGCCTGCACGACCAGCCCGGCGAGCGCCACCAGCGGGCGCGGCACTGAGAAACCGCCCTGCCCGGCCGCCGCTTCAGGCACGGCGGAGGGACGCTGGCCGACCTTCCAGCGCACCGCCTCGGGCGGGACGCCGTCCAGCGCGAGCGCCCGCGCGTGGCCGCGCCAGCCCGCATAATCGGTCTCTCCGCCGAGGATGACGTGGGGCATGGATCGCAGCCGTTGACAGGAAAATGTTGAAATGAAGGCGAGTCGCGTGTTTCTGCTGGGGACGATGGCTTTGTCCGCGCCCCGCCATATCCCCGGCCTCTGGTCTTCGGCCTGGACGCTGCTCGTCCTGACCAACCTGCTCTGGGCGGGCAATATCGTACTTGCGCGCGGTGTTGTCGGGGTCGTGCCCCCGGTCGCCCTCGCCTATTGGCGCTGGACCGGCGCGTTCCTGATCTCGTTGCCTTTCGCCTGGCCCAGGCTGTGCCACGACGCGCCCATACTCCTGCGGCATTGGCGGATCATGCTGCTGCTCTCGGCCACCGGCATCGCGTCCTACAACACGATTTCCTACATCGCGCTGAACAGCACCACCGCGCTCAACGTGCTGCTGCTGCAATCGGCGACGCCGCTGATGATCGTGGCACTGGCCTATGTGATCTTCGCTGAGCGCCCCTCGGCGCGCCAGGTCGGCGGGATCGTCCTGTCGCTGTGCGGCGTCGCGGTCATCGCCGGACGCGGCTCGCTCACTGCCCTGGCCACGCTCCGCGTCAACCCGGGCGATTTGTGGATTATCGTCGGGCTGTCGATCTACGCCGTCTATTGCGTGATGCTGCGCCGCCGCCCCTCGGTGCATCCGCTCAGCTTCCTGTCCGCCGCGATGGGCCTCGGCTCGCTGATGATGCTGCCCTTCTACGTGTGGGAGCACGTAAGCGGGGCCCGCATCCAGGGCGGCTGGGATGCCTCCCTCGCGATGGCCTACATGGCGATCTTCCCCTCGCTCATCGCCTATCTGCTGTTCAACCGCGGGGTGGAGCTGATCGGCGCCAACGCCGCCGGGCATTCGATGCACCTGATGCCGCTGTTCGGCAGCGTGCTCGCCGTGCTGTTCCTCCACGAGCGGTTCCGCGCCTACCACGCCGGCGGCATCGCGCTGATCGGCGGCGGCATCCTTCTCGCCTCCTTGCCCTCGCTTCGCCGGCGCGGTGTGCGAACCCATCCGGCGGCCGGCACGTGAACCCGATCGGGAGTACCCCCTTGCTCACTCGCCGCTTGGTCTCGATGCTCGCCGTGCTCGTCGCGCTCAACGAAGCCGCGCGTGCCGACACCGCGCCCGCGCCGCCGGCGATACCGGCGCCCAAACTGGCTCCCAAGCCCGCCGTGGAGCCGGTGGACAAGGACCAGGTCGTCGCCATCCTCGGCCGCCCTGTCACCGGGCCAGGAAAGCAGCAGATCGGCACGTTGACCGACGTGCTGGTCGACGGCACCGGCCAGCCGCAGGCGGGGGTGCTCGACATCGGCGGGTTCATGGGCGTCGGCGCCCGCACCATCGCCGTCCATTGGAACCTGCTGCACTTCTCGCCGGCGGACCCGAAGGCGCCGATCACGCTTTCCCTCACCCTCGATCAGATCAAGGCGGTGCCCGAGTACAAGGGCATCGGCAACAAGCCGGCGCCGGTCGTCGTACGCTCCGACGTCAAGCCGGCGCCGGCGCACTGAATGCGTCTGCTATCGCTCATGATGGGGATGCGCGGCCAGCGGGCGCTCGATTTCCTCAACCTGTTCATCGCCGATGTGCAGACCGGCTTCGGGGCGTTCCTCGCGGTCTATCTGACCGCGCATAAATGGACCGCGCTCGAGATCGGCGAGGTCCTCAGCATCGGCACCATCGCCGCGCTCGCCAGCCAGATTCCGGCCGGCGCCATGGTCGACGCGCTGACCAACAAGCGTGCCGCGCTGGCTGGCGGCATCCTCGCGATCACCGGCGCCGCGCTGCTGCTCGCGTTCCTGCCCTACCAGCTTCCGGTCGCCACGGCCGAGCTGCTGCACGGCTTCGCGAGCTGCATCCTCACCCCCGCCGTCGCCGCCGTCAGCCTCCGCCTCGTCGGCCATGCCGGATTCGCCGTGCGGCTCGGGCGCAACGCCCGCTTCGCCGCGATCGGCAGCGGCACGGCGGCGGCGGCGATGGGCGCGCTCGGCACCTATGTGTCGACCCAATCGGTGTTCCTGCTGACGGCGGCGTTGGCGCTTCCCGCGCTGCTCGCCCTGCACCGCATCGGTCCGCCGCCGAAGGCCGTCGTGGTCCCGGAGGTGAAATCGGCCCCCTTCGATTGGCACGGGATCGGCCAGCTTCTGTCCGATCGCCGCCTGCTTGCCTTCGGCGCCTGTATCATCCTGTTCCACATGGCCAACGCCGCCCTGCTGCCGATCGCCGCCACCGCCATCACCGCCCGTGCCGGCGCCTATGCGAGCCTCATCATCGCCGCCTGCATCGTGCTGCCGCAGGGCGTCGTCGCGCTGTTCTCGCCCTGGGTCGGGCGACAGACGATCCGGCGCGGGCGGCGCGCCGTGCTGCTGGTCGGCTGGTCGGCCCTGCCGCTGCGCGCGGTGCTGTTCGCCATCCTGCCCGCCCCGGCGCTGATCGTCACGGCGCAGGCCCTCGACGGCGTCAGCGCCGCCGTGTTCGGCATCATGCTGCCGTTGATCGCCGACGATCTGACGAAAGGACGCGGGCGCTTCAATCTCTGCATCGGCGTCTTCGGCCTCTGCGTCGGCATCGGGGCTTCCATCTCGACCACTCTCGCCGGCTGGATCGCCGACGCCGCCGGGGACCGGATGGCCTTCGCCACGCTGGCCGCGATCGGCCTCGCCGGGGTCGCATTGCTCGCCGTCGCGATGCCGGAGACGGCGCCGAAGCCCCAGGGCACGAAGCGGGCCGCACCGGCTTGCGCCCCCGCCGGCACCGGGTTTACCCACCCCCGCAACGCGGAGATGGCGGATGGCGATCAAGAACGTGAAGAAAGTCGTGCTGGCGTATTCGGGCGGGCTCGACACCAGCGTGATCCTGCGCTGGCTCCAGACCACGTATCGTTGCGAGGTAGTGACCTTCACCGCCGACCTCGGCCAGGGCGAGGAACTGGAGCCTGCCCGGCGCAAGGCCGAAATGGCCGGCGTCAAGGAGATTTTCGTCGATGATCTGCGCGAGACCTTCGTGGCCGACTTCGTCTTCCCGATGTTCCGCGCCAACGCGCTGTACGAGGGCCAGTACCTCCTCGGCACCTCCATCGCCCGCCCGCTGATCGCCCAGCGCCAGATCGAGATCGCCGAACAGGTCGGCGCCGACGCGGTCGCACACGGCGCCACCGGCAAGGGCAACGACCAGGTCCGCTTCGAACTCAGCTATTACGCGCTCAACCCCGACATCAAGATCATCGCACCGTGGCGCGAATGGGAGCTGACCAGCCGCACCCGGCTGCTGGAGTTCGCGGAGGCGCACCAGATCCCGATCGCGCGCGACAAGCGCGGCGAGGCGCCGTTCAGCGTCGACGCCAACCTGCTGCATTCGTCCTCGGAGGGGAAAATCCTCGAAGACCCGGCGATCGAGGCCGACGAGATCGTCTATCAGCGCACCATCCGTCCGGAGGACGCCCCCGACAAGGCGACCGTCATCCGAATCGGCTTCGTCCGCGGCGATGCGGTGTCGATCGACGGCGAGACCCTGTCGCCCGCCACGCTGCTCGCGCGCCTGAACACCCTCGGCAAGACGAACGGCATCGGCCGGCTCGACCTGGTGGAGAACCGCTTCGTCGGCATGAAGTCCCGCGGGGTGTACGAGACCCCCGGCGGCACGATCCTGCTCGCCGCCCACCGCGGCATCGAGAGCAT
>JBDTFI010000012.1:0-5563 GCA_039938035.1 Acetobacteraceae bacterium
CAGGCCGCCGAGGCCACAACGGCGGAGTTCACCAAAGCGGGTTTCGCCGCGATGGCCGTGGCGATGGACGTGAGCGACGAATCAGCGGTGAACGCCGGCATCGGCGCGGTGATCAGGACATTCGGCCAGATCGACATTCTCGTCAGCAACGCCGGCATCCAGATCGTCCATCCGATCGAGGAATTTCCCTTCGCTGAATGGAAGAAGGTGCTCGCGATCCATCTCGACGGCGCGTTCCTGACGACCAAGGCGTGCCTGAAGCACATGTACGCCCGCGGCCGCGGCAGCATCATCTACACCGGCTCCGTCCACTCCAAGGAAGCCTCTCCGCTAAAGGCCCCCTACGTCACCGCCAAGCACGGGCTGATCGGCCTGTGCAAGGTCGTCGCCAAGGAAGGCGCCGCGCACGGCGTGCGCGCCAACGTCATCTGCCCAGGCTTTGTGCGCACACCGCTGGTCGAAAAGCAGATCCCCGAACAGATGGCCGCCCTCGGCCTGACCGAGGAGCAGGTGATCCGCGACGTCATGCTGAAGGAGACGGTGGATGGGGAGTTCACCACGGTCGAGGACGTCGCCTCCGCCGCGCTCTTTTTCGCCGCCGCGAAGACCAACGCGATGACCGGCCAGTCCCTCGTGGTCAGCCACGGCTGGTTCATGCAGTAGGCGGCGGTCGCGTTTCAGCTCCGCCCGGGCGCATCCGTCACCCCGACGCCCGCCAGCGTGTCGTACCCCTTCCAACGATAGATCGCCGCGGACGCGCCCCACACGAGCAGGAAGACGCCGATCACCAGGAATCCGACATCGCCCATGTCGTTGTTGATGGCGGCGATCAGCGGCCAGATCCCGCCGCTCAGCCCAAGTTCTCCGCCGATCAGCCCCAACGCTTCGATGACGCCGATCACCAGCGCCACCATCACCGACGCCGCGGTGATGGTCAGGTTGTACCAAAGCTTGCGGATCGGGTGGACGAACGCCCAGGAATAGACGCCGAGCATCAGCACGCCGTCGAGCGTGTCGATCAGGCTCATCCCGGCGGTGAACAAGGCCGGGAACACCAAAATGTGCCACGCGGAGACGCCCTGAGCCGCCTGGGTCGCGGCGATGCCGAGCACGCCGATCTCGGTTGCCGTGTCGAAGCCGAGGCCGAACAGGAAGCCGACCGGGTACATGTGCCAGCCGCGGCTGACCGCGCGGAACACCGGGCGCAGCAGCCGGGCCAGCAGCCCGCGCCCGCTCAGCAGCGTGTCAAGCGCCTGCTCGTCGAGCGCGCCGCCGTCCGCGACGGCGCGGAACCCGCGCCAGACACCGAGCAGGATACCGAAATTGGCGAACGCGATCGCCAGCAGGAATGCCGCCGAGATGGTGGTGCCAATCACGCCGCCCACCGCCTGCAACGCCTCCCACCGTCCATGCAGGCTGCCGGCCGCCACGGCGATCACCACCGAGACCAGCACCACCACCGTCGAATGACCCAGCGAGAAGAAGAAGCCGACGCCGACCGGGCGCTTGCCGCCCTGCATCAGCTTGCGCACCGCGTTGTCGATCGCGGCGATGTGGTCGGCATCGACCGCGTGACGCAAGCCGAACACCCAGGCGAGCAAGGCGAGGCCCAGCAGCGCCGGGCGCGAGGCGAACGACGTCCACGCCCAAAGCCAGGCGGCGATGTTGGCTGCCACCAGCAACACGCAGAGCCCGCGAAACCGCGATCGCCAGGTCATGAAGCGGCTCCGGCGAGGGTCGTCTCCCGCGCGGACAGAAATCCGTACCAGCTTTGCATCTCCTCGCCGGTCTCAGCCGACAGCAGCATGACCCGAAAGCCGGGATTGACCTCGTGGGCATGCGCGACGCAGCGCTCCACGTCAAAGCGGACATAGGGCAGCAGATCGATCTTGTTGATCAGCAGCGTGTCGCAGGCGCGGAACATGTGCGGGTATTTCAGCGGTTTGTCGTCGCCCTCGGTGACCGAGACGACCACCACCCGCGCCTGCTCGCCGAGGTCGAACAACGCCGGGCAGACGAGGTTTCCGACATTCTCGATCAGCAGTACCGAGTTGCGCGGCGGCGCCAGGCGTTCGACGCCGTGCGCCACCATATGGGCGTCCAGGTGGCAGCCGGTGCCGGTGTTGATCTGCACCACCGATGCGCCGGTGGCGCGGATGCGCTCGGCGTCCGCCGAGGTGGCCTGATCGCCTTCGAGCACGGAGATCGGCAGCGTGTCGCCAAGTTCGCGCATCGTGCGTTCAAGGATGCTCGTCTTGCCGGCGCCGGGCGAGCTCATGAGGTTGACGGCGAACACCTCGCGGCCGGCGAACCAGCCGCGGTTGCGCTCGGCGAGCAGGCGGTTCTTGGCGAGGATGTCCTGCTCCAGCGAGACCGTCCGCGCCGGCGGAGCGTCGTCGTGGTGATGGTGATGATCGTGGTCGTGGTGGTCGTGGGCATGGACGATTTCGCCATGCGGATGCACCGCGCCGATCATCACGTCGCCGCCGCCGAAGCCACAGGTCGCGCACATCAGGCCAACTCCATGTTTTTCACCCGCAACTCCTCGCCGGCGACGATGCGCGCGAAGCCGCCGCACGCGCAGCGGCCGAACGGCATCGCGAGCGCCGTCGTCCGCCCGCAATCCTCGCACGCGCCCTGGCCGGGAATCTCCAGGATCTCCAGTTCGGCGCCTTCGACCGTCGTGCCCTGCGCGCAGATGTCGAAGCAGAACCGCAGCGAATCGGTCAGTATCGCCGCGAGCTGGCCCACCTCTATGCGGACGCGCAGCACGCGGACGCCGGCGGCGCGTTCGGCGCAGGCATCGACGATTGCGGTGGCGATGCTCATTTCGTGCATGTCAGCATATCCGCGGCAATTGCTCGCCGGCCAGCATGTCGACGATGCGCTCGCCGCCGAAAATGGTTTCCATTACCACCATGCCGGAAGGCTCGCGGGTAATCTCGCCGATGATGGCGGCCTCGGCGCCTTCGGGCTCGGCGCGCATGGCGGCGAGCACGCGATCGGCGCCGGACGCCGGGACCACGGCGACCAGCTTGCCCTCGTTGGCGAGGTACAGCGGGTCAAGCCCGAGGATTTCGCAGGCGCCGCGCACCGGCTCGTGCATCGGCAGGTCGCGTTCGCGGATGCGGATGCCGACGCCGGAGGCCTGGGCGAATTCGTTCAGCACCGTCGCTATGCCGCCGCGCGTCGCATCGCGCAGGCAGCGGATCGCGGGGCAGGCCGCGAGCATCGCGCCGACCAGGCCATGCAAGGGTTGGCAGTCGCTGGGCACGTCGGCCTCCAGCGCGAGCTGGTTGCGCGCGATCAGGATCGCTATGCCGTGCTCACCCAACGCGCCGCTGGCGACGACGACGTCGCCGGGGCGCGCGTTCGCCGCCGATAATGCGATTCCTTCGGGAATGATGCCGATCCCCGCCGTGTTGACGAACAGTTTGGTCGGCGGCGCCGCGTTCGACCACCTTGGTGTCGCCGATGACGATCGCGACACCGGCGCGATCGGCCATCGCGCGCATGGAGGCGGCGACGCGGCGCAGCGTGTCCACCGGCAGGCCTTCCTCGATCACCATCGCGCAGGACAGGAACAGCGGTCGCGCGCCGCCGACCGCGAGATCGTTCACCGTGCCGGCGACGGCCAGCGCGCCGATATCGGCACCCGGGAAGAACAGCGGATCGACCACGTAGCTGTCGGTGGTAAAGGCGAGGCGGTCGCCATGCCGCGCCAGTTCCGCCAGCGGCAAGATCGCGTTGTCCTCGAGCGCGTCCGGCCGCGCGTGCCCGAAGGCAGTCAGGAACACGTCCTCGATCAGCGCGCGCATCGCCTTGCCGCCGCTGCCGTGCGACAGGTTGACGTGGGAATCGCGCATTCGGTTGCTCATGCCGGCACGGGCTGGGCGGCAGAGCGGCGACCGTAGCTGTAGTAGGCGGCGCAGGCGCCTTCAGTGGAGACCATCAGCGAGCCGAGTGGCGCCTCCGACGCGCAGGCGGTGCCGAAGACCTTGCATTGGTGCGGCTTGATCACGCCCTTCAGTACCTCCCCGCACTGGCAGGAGCGCGGGTCGGCGATGCTGACGTTCGGGACATCGAACTTTCGCTCGGCGTCGAACGCCGCGTAGGCGGAGCGGATCCGCACCCCAGAATGGTCGATCGAGCCGAGACCGCGCCATTCGAAGAAATTGCGCAGCTCGAACACCTCGGCGATGGCGGCGAGCGCGCGGGCGTTGCCGTTTTCGGGCACCACGCGGCCGTATTGGTTCTCCACCTCGCAGCGGCCCTCGGCGAGCTGCTTCAGGACCATCCAGGTCGATTGCAGCAAATCGAGCGGCTCGAAGCCGGCGATGGTGATCGGCTTCTTGTAGTGGCGCGCGATGAACGCGTAGGGCCGCGTGCCGGTGACCATGCCGACGTGGCCGGGCCCAAGGAACCCATCGAGGCGCAGGTCGGGCGAGTCGAGGATCGCCTTGATCGTCGGAATGATCGTGATGTGGTTGCAGAACAGCGAGAAGTTGCGGATGTCGTGCGCGCGCGCCTGGATCAGCGTCATCGCCGAGCTTGGCATGGTGGTCTCGAAGCCGAGGCCGAAGAAGACGATTCCGCGGTCGGGGTTCCCGCGGGCGATCTGCAAGGCGTCGAGCGGGGAGTAGACCATGCGGACATCGGCCCCGTCCGCCTTCGCCTTCAGCAGGCTCTTGCGCGAGCCGGGCACACGCATGGCGTCGCCGAAGGTGGTGAAGATCACCTCGGGGCGTTCGGCAAGCGCGACGCAGTCATCGACGCGACCCATCGGCAGCACGCAGACGGGGCAGCCGGGGTCATGCACGAACTCCACCGCGTCGGGCAGCATCTGCTGGATGCCGTAGCGGAAGATCGTGTGGGTGTGCCCGCCGCACACCTCCATGATCTGCAACGGGCGCCGCCGCGCGGCGGGGATGCGCGCCACCAGCCGGCCGATGTCCTCGACCAGCGTGCGCGCCTTGGCCGGGTCGCGGAATTCGTCGACGTATTTCATGGCACCACCTCCGCGAGCGCGCCGCGGTCATCGGCGAGCAGCGTGTGCACGAGGTCCCACAGGATATGGTAGATCGCGAGATGCGTCTCCTGGATGCGGTGGATGCGGTCGCTTCCCACCACGAGGCAATGATCGAGGTCGGGACTGCGCGCCATCTTGCCGCCGTCGTGGCCGGCCAATCCGATGGTGACGACGCCGAGTTCCCTCGCCTTGGCGAACGCGGCGAGCAGATTCTCCGAGCTGCCGCTGGTGGAGAAGCCGATCACGCCGTCGCCGCGCCGCGCCAGCGCGATGAGCTGGCGGAGGAAGATGTGGGCGAAGCCAATATCGTTGCCGACCGCGGTCACCATCGCCATGTCGGAGGCGAGGTTGACCGCGGTGAGCGCGGGGCGCCCGGCGGTGACAGGGTGGAGGAACTCGACGGCGAAATGGGCGGCGTCGCAACTCGATCCGCCGTTGCCCATGCTGAACATGCGCCCGTTGCGGCGATAGACCTCGGCGATCGCCTCGGCGACCGCGACGATGTCCGGGGCGTGCCCGGCGAAGAATTGCTCC
>JBDTFI010000013.1:0-3219 GCA_039938035.1 Acetobacteraceae bacterium
TGAACGTCGGCCTTGAGCTGTTTCAGCCGCTCCTTGTGGGCGACGCCGAAATGCTGCTCCTCGTCGATCACCAGCAAGCCGAGATCGGCGAACTGGATCGACTTCGCGAGCAGCGCATGGGTGCCGATGACGATGCTGACCGACCCGTCGGTGAGCGCCTTGCGGACCTCCGTGGCCTCCTTGGCCGGGACCATCCGCGAGAGCTGGGCGACATGCACCGGCAAGCCGGCGAAGCGCTCGGTGAACGTGCGATAATGCTGGCGGGCGAGCAAGGTGGTCGGAACGACGACGGCGACCTGGGCGCCCGACATCGCGGTGATGAAGGCGGCGCGCAACGCGACCTCGGTCTTGCCGAAGCCGACATCGCCGCAGATCAGCCGGTCCATCGGCTGGCCTGACGCCAGATCCTCCAGCACGTCGGCGATGGCGCGCGTCTGGTCCTCGGTCTCGGCGAACGGGAAGCGGGCGCAGAACTCGTCCCACGAGCCTTCCGGCGGAACCACGGAGACGGCGTCGCGCACCTTGCGCACGGCGGCGATGCGGATCAGCTCGGCGGCCATGTCGCGGATGCGACTCTTCATCCGCGCCTTGCGCGTCTGCCAGCCGACGCCGCCCAGCTTGTCCAGCGCGACTCCCTGGGTTTCGCTGCCGAAGCGCGACAAAATCTCGATGTTCTCGACGGGAAGGTACAGCTTCTCGCTGCCGTCGTAGATCAGGCGCAGGCAATCATGCGGGGCGCCGGTGACGGTCAGCGTCTCCAGCCCGTCATAGCGCCCGATGCCGTATTCCTGATGCACGACAAGATCGCCCTCGGCGATCTCGGTCGCCTCGGCGATGAACTGATCGGCCCGCTTGCGCCGGCGCGGCGGGCGGCTGATGCGCTCGCCCAGCAAATCCTGCTCGCCGACCAGAGCGAGCCGATCACCCACGAAGCCGCGTTCGAGGCCGAGCACGACCAGCGAGACGGTGCCCGCGGGCTTGCGGCGGACGGCAGCCCAGGTCTCCTCCTGCGCCACATCCCTGACGCCGTGTTCGGCCAGCAGATGGGCGAGGCGTTCGCGCGAGCCGCGGGTCCAGGCGGCGAGGACGATGCGCCGGCCTTCGTTGGTCCAGCGCGCGGCGTCGGCGCGAAACTGGTCGAACACGTTGGCACCGGCCTGGGCGTAGATCGGCCCCGGCCGGCCACCGCCGTCGATTCCCCCCGCGCCGTCCGGGCGAGCGAAGGGCGTGAAGCCCAGCAGCGGGCCGCCGGCGAGCATCGAGTCCCACCCGGCGCGGTCGAGATATAGACGGTCGGGCGGCAGCGGACGGTACGGCACCTCGCCATCCCGCGCCGGCTTCCTGCGGGCCGCGTAATGGTCCGCGATCATCTCCAGGCGTGCCTCCAACGCCTCCTCGGCCTGATGGTCGAGACTGACCGAGGCGCCCGGCAGGTAGTCGAGCAGCGTTTCCATCCCGTCGTGAAACAGCGGCGCGTAGTGCTCCATGCCGGGATGGCGCCGGCCGTCGGAGACGGAGTGATAGATCGGATCGGAAGCGGCCTCCTGGCCGAAAATCTCCCGCCACGCGGTGCGGAAGCGGGCGACCGACTCCTTGTCGAGCGGCACCTCGGAGACCGGGCGAAGCGTCAGGCGCTGGCGCTTGCCGGCGCTGCGCTGGGTCGCCGGGTCGAAGGCGCGGATCGATTCGATGGTGTCGCCGAACAGGTCGACGCGGATCGGTTCGGCCTCGCCGGCAGGGAAAATGTCGATGATGCCGCCGCGCATCGCGTACTCGCCTGGCTCCATCACCGTGTTGGCGCGGCCATACCCGTTCGCCTCCAGGAAGCGGGCGAGTTCCTTGGGATGCAGATCGCCGTTGACCCGCAGCTCCTGGCTGGCGCCACGAAATCCCGCGCGTGGGGGGACGCGCTGGACGAGGGCGTTGATCGTGGTCAGCACGATGCGCGGGTGCGAGGCGGGTTCGAGCAGGCGGCCCAGGCTGGCGACACGCTCGGAGACCAAAGCGGGATTGGGGGAGACGCGATCATAGGGCAGGCAATCCCAGGCCGGCACACGGACCAGCTCGGCCTCCGGGATCACGAAGGACAGCGCCTCGGCGATCCGCGCCATCGCCGCGTCGTCGCGGGCGACGTGCAGGATGGGGCCGGCGAACTCGGCGCGGCGGCGGGCAAGGAGGAAGGCGTCCCAGCCCTCCGGCGCGCCATAGACGATTGCGGCGGTCATTGGCCCGCCGCCGCGCGCATATGGCGCAGCATGGCGTTGTCGTGTTCGGGCGGAATGGGACGCCGGCCGGTCAGCCACTCGGCGAGATCGACGTCCGGCAGGTCCATGATCGCCTCCAGGGCGTCCACGTCTGCCTCGGTCAGGGCCGCGAGGCGCGAAGCGACGAAGCCGCCCACCAGGAGGTCGGTTTCGTGGGTGCCGCGGTGGGTTGCGCGGTACAGCAGCCGGCGGCGCCGGACATCTGGCTCATTCATCGTCACGCTGCGATATAGTCCCACCCCTTTCCCATGTCAGCCGTGCTCGACGAGTCCCTGTCCCCGCTTTTCGCCCATCTGACCTCACTGCGCGGCATAGGTCCGACGCTGGCGAAGCTGTTCGCCAAGGCGACGGGGGGCGAGCGGGTCATCGACGTGCTGTTTCACCTGCCGGATTCCTACGTGGATCGACGGATCCGTCCGACCATCGCGCAGGCTCAGCCGGGCCAGACCGTGACCCTCGCGGTCGAGGTGGTGCGCCACGAGGCGCCGATGCGCGCCCGCCAGCCCTGGCGCGTGGTCGTGCGCGACGAGACGGGCTTCGCCGAGTTGGTGTTTTTCAGTCCGACGCAAACGGCGCGGATGCCGGCCGGGACCCGCCTTTTGGTGTCGGGCAAGCTCGACCGGTTCGCCGATAGGCTGCGGATGGCCCATCCAGAGCACGTCGTGCCCGAGGAGCACGCTGAGCGGCTGCCGCCGATCGAGCCGGTCTGGCCGCTGACCGCCGGGCTGTGGCCGCGCCAGGTGGCGGCGGCGATGGCGCAGGCACTGGAGCGGCTGACGGAGCTGCCGGAGTGGCACGACGGGCCGCTGATGCAGCGCGAGGACTGGCCGGGTTTCGGTGCGGCATTGCGCGCGGTGCAGAGCCCGGCGGCGATGCCCGAGCCAAGCGCGCGGAAGCGGCTCGCCTACGACGAGTTGCTGGCCAACCAGGTCGCGCTGGCGCTGGTGCGCGGGCG
>JBDTFI010000014.1:0-5238 GCA_039938035.1 Acetobacteraceae bacterium
AACAAACTTGGAAACAGCAGAAACTCATATTTCTCGAAGTCAATATCGTCCATCGTGAGGAATTCACCCCGATAGCGGACATTGCGTTGGCCATGCAGCACGGCCTGCATCTCCGGGGAAGCGGGACCAAATATATCGAACATGATGTCCTGCCGCACCCGTGCGACAGCGAGAAGTATATCAGTTCCTTTGAACGGTTCGACGCGGCCTATCCAAACGCACTGATTCCGCCACGGAGCATCGAGCGTCAGGAATCTGCGTCGCAAACGTCCCGTAAACACGTCGTCCGATTCAATATCAATTCTCGGCGGTAGCACGAAGACACTGTCGCCCGCGAGGCCGGCGGCTCGATGACGCAGTGTGCGCGCCATACGATCGTTGTCGGTGATGGTGTGCGAGACCCGGCAGATATCCGCGAAGTATCGTGCCGAATAGGGCGCACCCATCGCGTTGGGACTTTCGCTGAAGAAGATCGGAAGGCAACGCGCAAAACTGCTGATGGCAACCCCGTATTGGGCGAGCATGGAATGGCCAAGATCGGAATTCGCGACAATTATCCGACGCGGCCGGAGGCGGTTCATCAGGAGCGCGGCCAGCCAGGCATCCTGCGTTCGATAAAGGGTCGCATCTCGCCAGAACAACAGGCGGGACTGGAAAAGCGGCGCCAGAAACTCATACTCCGCGAACCGCTTCGTCTCAGCCTCCCCCCACTCCGAGATGATCACGAGGATACGTGAGGAGCTATCCTGCTCGCGAATCTCGCGGACAAGCTCGGCGGCGTATCGGTCACCGCCGCCGATTTGAATCCAAGGCAGGAATACCACGGTCTCGCAGGCGTCTCCGGCCCGGCAAGGTAGATCGTTCAGGTCGAGCCCCGCGCGGGCCATCAGGTCCGACGCGAAGACCTGGCGCAAGGCGGCCACCGCCTTGTCGCCCGGTGCGAAGAGCGCGATCTCGTGGCGAGCCTGATCCCGGATCTGCTCCGTGATTTCCACCGTCATCGCGCTTCGGAGGACCTCATAGCGACAATCGCGCCATTCGAACCGATAGATCACTTGCTGAAAACGATTGGCGGGTTGCGGCCGTCGACCATCCGTACGCCTGACGACAAAGCCCGGATGGGGTTGACGTCCCTCGCGCAGTCCATGCTGCAGAAAGTGAGTGTCGGGAAGACCAGGCCAGTGGTGCGCGACGTCGGGATACAGCGCGCGGTACTGTCGTCTCGAAAACCATTCGCACGTCGCGTCGATCCGGTCGCGATTGCGGTCGACATAGCCCAGAGGATCGGCGCTAAAAGCGGTCCCCAGTTGCCGTTCAAGAAATCGGGGGTCGAACAGCGGGTTGGGTCGAACGTCACTATCCCGCCAGTGAGTCAGAAAATGGCTTCGAGCGGTACGGGCCTTCTCTCCAGCCAAAAAGGTCTGTCGGTACCAATCCTCAAAAAACAGGTCGTATCCGTGCCGTTCCGGTCGGCCATTCAATATCGACGCAAGATCGCCCCACCGCCTAAAGTGGCGCCCGCGCAAACGCCTTCTCCACCCACTCCCCATGCCTAGCCCACTCGAACTTGGCCGCGACCTAACCGGACGATATGCGGCTGTCAATTGGTGGCGATTGATGCTCTCTCATTTGCGACCCCTGGGGCATTTAACCTGGCTGCCCGGATTGCCTGTTCCATTCGAATTGGCTACCCAGCCTCGTTTCCATAGGGCGGCATGACAAAGCGGGTTCTCCTGACTGGCGCGACCGGGTTCGTTGGGTCGGCTTTGGCCGACATCCTGACACGCACCCCTGGAGTGGCGTTGACCCTGCTCACCCACCCCTCGCGGGACGGTCGCGAGGATCGGCCGCACCTCACGGCCGATCTGACGAATACCGGCAGCGTAGCGGAGGCGTTGTCACGATCGCAGCCTGAATTCATCGTTCACGCGGCGGGGCGGGTCCAGGGCAACGCCCTGCAGCTGTTCAGCGATAACACGGTCACCACCGTCGCTTTGGCGGATGCCATCCGTGAGGCAGCGCCCCGGGCGGTGTTGATTGCTCTCGGGAGTGCCGCCGAGTATGGCCGCTCCGCCGCCGAGGGTCCTGTCGCCGAAGATGCGCCGCTGCGGCCATCGACGGTGTATGGTCACGCCAAAGTCGCGGCCGGCGCGTACTTGGCGGCAAGCGCGGGGCGCGGATTGCGCTACAGCCTTCTGCGGGTCTTCAACCTTATCGGCCAGGTCAACACGCCTGCACAGGTCGTCGGCGCCTTTATTTCGAAAGCGACCCCGCTTTACAGCCTTACCTCGCCGCGTGTCGTCGAACTCGGCCGCCTGGACGCCGTGCGCGATTTCATCACGCTTAATGACCTCGGGCGCGTGATCGTCAGGCTGATCGATCGCGGCGATTGGGGCCATGTCTTGAACGTATGCAGCGGGGAAGGTCGCCGGGTACGCGATCTCATCACATTTCTGGTCCATCACTCCGGCCGTGATTACAAGATCATCGAGAGGGGCGATCCGCCCACGGCGGAGGACGTTTTCATTGGCGACCCAACCCGATTGCGGGCCCTTGTCGGCCGCACCGAATTGGAATCGGTCGAGGCGGTGCTGGCGGATGCCTGGAGCCGCGCTCTCATGCTACAGGACGCGCTGACTGAAGAACGTGGGGCGGCACCTTGATGACATCTCTTTCGAGCGACCCGACCGGCGCCGTGCGGGCTGGGCGGGTTCGCACTGTCTGCGTCCAGGGATTGGGGTTTGTCGGCGCCGCCAATGCGGTCGCGATCGCTTTGGCGGCGGATCACGATGGGCGGCCCCTCTATCGCGTGGTCGGCCTCGACCAACCGACCGAGGCCGGCCGGGAGCGAGCACAGGCGCTCGTCGCGGGCCGCTTCCCGTTTCCCACCACCGACGCCGCGCTTGTCGAGGCCGCGCGGGCCGCGCACGCCTCCGGCAACCTCTCGGCGGTGACCGACGACGCCATCCTGGCGGATGCCGACGTGATCGTTGTCGATGTCGGCCTCGATCTCGAGGAGAAGGGCGAACGTCCGACCTTCGCGCTGGCACCGTTCCAGGCGGCGTTGACTTCGGTCGGCGACCGTATGCGTCCGGATACGCTGGTCCTGCTGGAGAGCACCGTCCCCCCTGGCACGTGTGAGCGTATCGTCGCGCCGCTGCTGCGCTCGCGGTTGGCGCGTCGTGGTGTGCCGTCGGATGATCTGCTGCTTGCCTATTGCTACGAGCGGGTGATGCCCGGCGAGCACTACCTCGATTCGATTATCAAGATGTGGCGCGTCTATGCTGGGCTGACACCCGCCTCCGCCGATGCCGCGGAGGCGTTCCTGACCACGTTCCTGAGCCCCGAACGACCGCCGCGCCGGCTGGCCAGCATCCGAGCCGCCGAGATGGCGAAGGTTCTGGAGAATACGTTTCGCGCTGTCAACATCGCGCTTATCGACGAATGGGAGAAGTTCGCGGATCGCATCGACGTGGATCTGTTCGAGGTGCTCGAGGCGATTCGCGTGCGTCCCACGCACCGGAACATCCGCTATCCCGGCCTTGGTGTCGGGGGCTACTGCCTCAGCAAGGACCCGCTCTTCGGCGCGGCCGCCGCGCGCGAGATCTTCGAGATCGACGACCTTGCCTTCCCCCTCTCGGCAAGCAGCGTGCGGATCAACGACGCCATGCCGCTCGCCAGCGTCGAGCGGCTTGCCGCGCTGCTGCCGCTGAACGGAAGTCGCATCCTCGTGCTCGGGGCAAGTTACCGGCAGGATGTGGGGGATACGCGCTTTTCGCCGTCCGCCACTCTTATCAATGCGCTGATCGACCGCGGTGCAAGGGTTGAGGTTGCTGATCCGGTGGTCGACGCATTCCCCGAAGCAAACGTTGTATTGCATCGGACCTTGCCGGCGTCGAGCGACTTCGACGCGGTGGTTCTAGCCGTCGCGCATCGGGCGTTCAGCGATCTCGACATCGCCGCATGGGCCGGGAGCCGCCGTCCCGTCGTGCTCGACACCAACGGCGTCCTTACACGCACCGTGCTCGACGATCTCGCGGGCCGAGGTTTTCGGGTTGCCGGTATCGGCCGAGGAGACGTGTGAGATGCGGCGTGTGCTCGTCACCGGCGGAGCCGGCTTCATCGGCCTGAGCCTGGCGCGCGCCCTTAGCTTCGACGGAATCGCCGTCGACCTTGTCGATAATTTCTCGCGCGGCAAGAGCGACGCGGAGCTTGCGGCGGTCACCGCCAGGCCTGGCGTTCGCTGCCTCACCCTCGACTTGAGACGTGAGGGGGCCACGGACGCATTGGACGACAACTACGACGCGATATTCCACTTCGCGGCCCTGCTCGGCGTCGCGAACGTCATCGGCCGACCCTATGAGACTCTCGCTCTGAACGTGCAACTTACTGTCGAGGCACTGCGTCTGGCCCGTCGGCAGAAGCGGTTATCCTGTTTTCTTTTTGCCTCGACGAGCGAGGTCTATGCGGGGAGCCTGCTTGCCGGACATCTTCGGTTTCCGACGCCCGAGGATGCCATCCTGTCGCTTCCGCCGCTTGTCGAACCCCGTACGTCTTACATGCTCTCCAAGCTCTACGGCGAGGCGCTCGTCCGCCATGCCGGCGTTCCCGGCGTGATCGTCCGACCGCATAATGTCTATGGCCCGCGCATGGGATTGGAGCACGTTATACCCGAGTTGATGAAGCGAATGCGTACGGCTTCGCCCGGTGCCGCGTTGCCGATCTACTCGGCGGATCACTCTCGCACGTTCTGCTACATTGATGATGCGGTCGCGCTCATTCGCGCGCTGGCCGGTAACCCGGATGCGGAGGGAGGTGCCTGGAACGTGGGGTGCGAGGAACCCGAATACAAAATCCTCGATGTCGCCGAGTTGATCCGTCGTGTGCTGGGCGCGCCGGCCGTCCTCGAACCCGCCGCGGCCACCGCCGGTTCGCCCACTCGCCGCTGCCCGTCAATGGCGCGGACGCGCGCGCTCACCGGGTACCAATGCGCGGTGTCGTTGGAAGACGGTGTGGCGCGCACCTATGATTGGTACGCGCGCACCGTCTTTTCCGTCGAGGGCTGAACGCCGGCCGCGCGGCTGTCGTCCGCGTCGATGCGGGGCCAAACACGGCTACGCCACCACCTCCACCTCGGCCACAACCTCCACCGGCTCCCCCGCCGCTTCAAGGTTCGTGCGCACCGCACTCAGCATATCGAACAGCCGCTCGTGTTCATCCGCCGGAATCCCGCCCAGC
>JBDTFI010000015.1:0-4115 GCA_039938035.1 Acetobacteraceae bacterium
AGCGCGCCGTTGCTGATGAACTGCTTGGCGCCATTGACGACCCAACGATCACCCTTGCGGACGGCCCGTGTACGCAGCGCCGAGGCATCCGACCCCGCCTGCGGCTCGGTCAGGCCGAAGCTGCCGACATGGCGCCCGGTCGCGAGCGGACGCAGCCAGCGATCCTTCTGCGAGTCCGTCCCGAACTGGTTCAGCACCTCGCAGGTCGGCGAGTTGTGGACCGACACGAGGGTCGAGACGGCACCGTCGCCGGCGGCCACCTCCTCGATCAGCATCGCGTAGGTGACGGCATCCAGTTCCGAGCCGTCCCACGCCGCCGGCGTGGTCGCGCCGAGAATGCCAAGCTCGCCCAGTTCGGCGATCACATCGGGCTCGATCCGCTTGGCTTTCTCCCGCGCCGCCGCCCCCGGAGCAAGCCGCTCCTGGCTGAAATTGCGAGCCATCTCGATGACGAGCGGATCGGGTTCGGTCATATCGGTCACCACGACGTGGACGGACGCCACCCTATCCGTTCGCGCCGACTTCCGCCACGCCGCTGACTTCTATCCGCATCCCGGGGTCGGCCCCGGCGTGTCGCCGAGCGACGGTGGGTGGTTCGACAGGCGCGACGGGTCCGTCCAGCAATCCGCCACGCCCAGGCTGCGGGTGCAGAACGGAAGCTGCACCACCGGTGGCGGCAAGGGCGGGTTTTGTTCGATGGCGGCCAGGCACTGCAGCCAGGCCCGGGTGACCGGCAATCCGTTGGCGCCGATGGGCGCGGCGCAGCCGCCGACCGACGCCGTCGCCAGGAGAAGGAGAATGAGTCCGCGCATCCGCGATGCTCGCACGCAAGGAGTGAAGGCTTCGTTGCCGACGTTTGCCCCGTGGTTTGCCGGTGGGCCGGCCCGCCGCTATGGTCCGCCGCCTTGCGGGAGACCGGCTCACTCGTGCCCGACATTTTCGATGAAGTAGAGGAGGAGGTCCGCGCCGAACGGCTGCGGCACCTTCTGTCACGCTATGCCGGCCTGATCCTGTTCGCCGTCCTGCTGGTGGCGGCCGCTGTGGTGGGCTTGCGTCTGTGGGGTTCCTATCAGGCGCGCCAGGATCAGCAGGCGGCGGTCCTTTATCTGACGGCGCTGAGCCAGCTGCGCACGCCGGGCGAGGCCGGCAAGGAGGCCCGCCTCGCGGGCCAGTCGGAGCTGGTCCAGCTCGCGAAGACGGCGCCAGCCGGCTATCGGGCGCTGGCGCGGCTGCACGCCGCGGCGCTGCTCGCCCAGGACGGCAAGACGGCGGCGGCCCTCGACATGTACAACGCCCTGGCCACGGATAGCTCCGCCGATCCGCTGCTGCGTGACCTCGCGACCCTGCTCTGGACCGAGCGGCAGATCGACACCGGCGACCCGCTACGCCTGGAGGCGCGGCTGAAGCCGCTCGCGGCGGCGGGCAATCCGTGGCGCCCGCTCGCGCAACGTCAGCTCGCCCTGCTCGACCTGCGGGAGAACAAACCCGACGCGGCGCGGGCGACCTTGCAGAGTCTCGCCACCGATGCCACGGCACCGGTCGGGGTGCGCGAATCCGCGCAGCTCCTGCTGCAACAGATGGAAGGCACGCGGTGAGGCGTACGATCTCTGCCCGAACGCTCAGCCGCCGGGCCGCGCTGGCCTTGCCGCTCGGCCTCGCCGGCTGCGGGCTGTTCGACAATTGGTTCGGCGAGCACAAAGCGCCGATCCCCGGCAAGCGCGAGCCGGTGCTGCGCTCGGCTGACGCGCTGCACCCCGATCGCGGATTGCTACCCGTCACGTTGCCCCCGGCGGTTCGCAACGTCGCGTGGCCGCAGGCCGGCGGCAACCCGGCGCATGACATGGGCCATCTCGCCGCGAATCCGGCGCTGTCGGTCGCCTGGACCGTCGATATCGGCGCCGGCGGCGGATATCGTCAGAAGATTCTGACCCAACCCGTGGTCGCCGATGGGGTGGTCTATGCGATGGACAGCGCCGCCGACGTCTCGGCGCTGGAGCTTGCCACCGGACGGGTGCTGTGGCGGACCAAGACGCGGGGCAAGAAAGATCGCAGCACCAATGTCGGCGGCGGCCTGGGGCTCGCCGACGGCGTGCTTTACGCGGTGAACGGGCTCGGCTCGGCGCTGGCGCTCAATCCGAGCCAAGGCGAAGTGCGCTGGCGGGTCGGGATCGAGGCGCCGGGGCGCTCACCCCCGACCATCGCGGCCGGACGGGTGTTCCTGACGACGATCGATGACCGGCTGCTGGCGCTTGATGCCAAAGACGGACGCGAACTCTGGAAATACCAGGCGCAGAACGCGACGACCGCCCTGCTGGGCCAACCGGCCCCGGCCTTCTCCGAGGGACTGATCGTCGCGGGCTTCGGCTCGGGCGAGCTGACGGCGTTGCGCGCCGACGCCGGCAGCGTCGTCTGGACGGACACATTGGCGGCCGCCGGACCGGACACGCTCGCCGACATCGCCTCGATCCGCGGCAACCCGGTGATCAGCGGCGGGCGGGTGTTCGCGATGGGCATGGGCGGGATTACCCTGGCGCTCGACCTGCACGCCGGGCGGCGGCTGTGGGAGCGCGCGGTCGGCGGCCTGAACGGTCCCTGGATCGCCGGGGACTGGCTGTTCGTGGTGACGCTCGATCAGGTGCTGGCCGCTCTGCGTGCCGTCGATGGGGGCGTCGGCTGGGCCGCGCCGTTGCCTGCCTACAACAACCCGAAGGACCAGAGCGGGCCGCTGACCTGGTTCGGCCCGGTGCTCGCGGGCGATCGGCTGGTCGTGGCCGGCACGTCGGCCGAGGCGCTGGCGGTCAGCCCCTACACCGGCCAGATCCTGGGTCGCCAGAAGCTCCCGGCCACCGCGGCTCCGGTGCAACCCGCGGTGGCCAGCGGTACCGTTCTCCTGGTGGCCGAGGATGGACGCCTGATGGCGCTGCGCTAGCGATGTTGCCCGTCGTCGTCATCGCCGGGCGCCCGAACGTCGGGAAAAGCACGCTGTTCAACAAGCTGGCCGGACGGCGTCAGGCCATCGTGTCGGACATCTCGGGCGTCACCCGCGACCGCAAGGAGGCCGAGGCCATGCTGCGCGGCCGCATGGTGCGGCTGGTCGATACGGCGGGACTGGAGGAGGCGGCGCCCGAGAGCCTGCCGGGACGGATGCACGCCTCCTCGGCCACCGCGGTCGGACAGGCCGACCTCGTGCTGTTCGTGATCGATGCACGCGCCGGCCTGACGCCCACGGACCGGCACTTCGCGCACTGGCTGCGAAGGCAGGGCCGGCCGGTGCTGCTGGTGGCCAACAAGGTGGAGGGACGGGCGACCGAATCGGCGTTCTATGACGCCTACGCGCTCGGCCTTGGCGATCCGGTCGCGGTGTCGGCCGAGCATGGGGAGGGCATCTCCGAACTGATGTCGCAGATCGCCGAGCGTCTGCCCGAGGAGGTCGCCGAGGACGCGGAAGCCGACAAGCCGCTGAAGCTCGCGATCGTCGGCCGCCCGAACGCCGGTAAATCCACGTTGCTCAACCGCCTGCTGGGCGAAGACCGGATGCTGACCGGCCCCGAGCCGGGGCTGACCCGCGACGCCGTGGCGGTGACGCTGACCGATGCGCAGTGGCGCCGGGTGGAGCTGATCGACACCGCCGGACTGCGCCGGCGCGCGCGGATCGACGCGCCGCTCGAGAAGATGTCGGTGGGCGCGGCGATCGGCGCCCTGAAGATGGCCGAAGTGGTGGTGCTCGCCGTCGACGCGGTTGAAGGAATCCAGGATCAGGACCTGCACATCGCCCAGCTGATCGAACGCGAGGGCCGCGCGATCGTGCTGGCATTGACCAAATGGGACGCCGTGGAGGATCGCAACGCGGCGCGGCGCGTGGTGTCGGATCGGCTGGAAACCAGCCTGTCGCAGCTTAAGGGTCTTCCGGTGGTCACGCTGTCGGCACTCACCGGCGTGGGGATCGACCAGTTGTGGAAGGCGGTGTGGGACGCTCACGCGGTCTGGAACCACCGCGTTCCGACCGGGGAGCTGAACCGCTGGTTCGAGACGGCACTGGAACGCCACCCGCCGCCGCTGGTCGATCGGCGGCGGCTGAAGCTGCGCTACATCACCCAGGTGAAGGCCCGGCCGCC
>JBDTFI010000016.1:0-3272 GCA_039938035.1 Acetobacteraceae bacterium
TATCGCTCATAGCGGCTCCCTTGCTTGCAATACACGTCAGGGGCGGCACTCGCCGACCCGGATGGGCAGGGGCCGTTCCCGCACCGCCCCAAGGTAACGTAGACCCCGATCCCTACTTCCAGGTACACAAATAGAACCGCGGCAACTCGTCGGGGAACGGCTCGAAGTTGAGCCCCGTCGCGAACGCGTAGTACGTCACGTTGGTGAACAACGGTAGCCAGTACGCCTCCTCGGTGGCGCGGTGGATCGCCTCGGCGTAGTCCTTCTGCCGCTCGGCCGGATCCGTCACCGATCCGCCGGCCTCAACCAGCTTCTCCAGCGCCGGGTCGCGGGCGTAGTCGTTGGAGCCGCCGCCGAAGAAGTAAGGCAGGATCGCCGAGACGTCGTTGATCGAGTAGCTGCCCCAGCTTCCGGTGTTGATCGGCGTCTGCCCCGCCGCGACCTTCTGCACGACCGCGCCGACCTGAAGCTGCTGGATGTCAACGCTGATCCCCACCGCCCGCAGATAGCTCTGCATCGCCGCGTTGTAGGAGGGCAGCAGATAGCTGACCAAGGTGGTGGAAAAGCCCTTCTCGAATCCCGCTTCGGCCATGAGTTGCTTCGACTTGGCCGGATCGTAGGCGTAATCGACCGCCGCCTTCTGATCGCACCCGAACTGCGTCGGGTAGCAGGGTGCGGCGACCGGGTGGCTGTCGCCTTGCACCAGATCATGGGCCATCGCGTTGCGGTCGATCGAATGGAAGATCGCCTGGCGCACCTTCTGGTTGGTAAGCGGATTGTCCTTGCCGGTGCGCCCGGCCGCGTCAACTTGGAGATAATTGAGCCGCATCGAGCCGGCGCGCAGCGCGGTCTTGCCCGGCAGCCCTTGCAAGCTGTTGAACTGGTCGGGGTTGAACTGCCAGATCCAGTCGGCCTGGCCGCTGATGAACGCGGTCAGCTCGCCCGAGGCGTCCAGCACCTCGCTGATCTTCATGTACCTGATCGCCGGCCGGCCCTTCGGACTATCCTTGTAGTATCCATCGAACCGCTCGAAATCGATGTTGCTGGTGCCCTCGACGCGGGTGATCTTGTATGGCCCGGTGCCGATCGGCTGCTTCGAGTACCCTTCCGCTCCCACCTTCTCGCGATACGCCTTGGGATAGATCGGCAGGACCATCGCGAAATATTCGAGCGCCGCCGGAAAGATGTTCTTCATCTTGAACCGGGCGCGATGGTCGTCGACCTTTTCCACGCCGGCGAGGAAGGCGAAGTTGCTGGGATTCCCGACCTTCGGATCGTGCAGGATCGTCTCGAACGTGTAGACCACGTCATCGACGCCAAACGGATCGCCGTTGTGGAACGTCACGCCGCCACGCAGGGTGAACTCCAACGTCGTCGGATCGGTCCATTTCCATTCCGTGGCCAGCGCGGGAACGATCTTGAAATTGTGCGGGTCGCGATAGACCAGCGTGTCCCACGCCTCATGGGCGACGATCAGCCCGGTGCGCAGGGTGTTGCGGTAGGGGTCGACGTCGGGCACGGCATCGCGCCAGGCGATGCGCAGCGTGTCGTCGGACTTCGCCGCGTGGGCTTGCCGCCCCAATGCCGGCAGGCTCGCCGCCGCGGCGGCCGTCCCCAGGAACGTGCGTCGCCTCATCTCCGTCAACTCCCCTTGTTGTTCGACCCGCAACCGACCGGCGTCGCGCTCCGGGAATATCCTCCGTTGGTGGCGTGGACTGTCAAGGCAGGCTGACCGGACCCCCGGCGGACGCCGCCATCATGGATCGACGCGGACATGCTTCCGTATCGGGTCATCTTCATGCACCGCGACGATGTTCATGCCCGCGTCGAAACGCCGGTATCCATGAACGTCGATCACTCCCGCCAGTGCGGTTCGACCCGTCTTTATGCGCTCCACGACGATAATCGGCCGCAACCGCCCGATCGTGTCGCGCGCGCCTTCCAGCACCTCCAGTTCCATCCGTTCGACGTCGATCTTCAACACATCGAGGCGCGGCAATGCCAGCCCGTCGATGGTAATCGCTTGTACCGGGGTGAGGTCCGCATCGTCATAGCTTATCGGCTGGCCGATGAATTCGGTCTTCTCGGATGGTTTCAGTTCAAGGCTGCCGAAGCTCCCCGAGGTCAGGTAATCCGGCCGGGGAATCCGCAGCACCCCTGACGTCGCCGCCACGGCCGCGTGAATCGCTCGCGCATTGAAGCAATTGTTGATCGCGATATTGCCGGCCAGTGCGTAGAATACCCGCTCCTGCGCCTCTATCGCCAGCACGTACCCCCAACCCGTCATCGCCTTGGCCCATTCGACCGTGAACACGCCGATGTTGGCGCCGCAATCGACCGCGACAACGCCATCGCCGAAAAACTGGCGCCGCTTCTCCAGCAATCCTCGGACGATCTCGACCTCTCTCGTCGCATAGCTACCCCGATGCAACAATTCGTGGCCGACACCGAAGCCCTGCGTCTCGTTCAACATCCGATAGTCGAACCGATTGACGATCAAGGTGCCCTGGTCGGTGGCGGCCAGAACAAACGCGAGTTTTCGGGGAGGGTTCGTCATCGCCGGCCGGTCCTTTTCGCCCTTTCCGCATCCTTGGCGCGACCCGGCCACGAATGCCAGTCCGTGCCTCACGGCGCGAGATGGCACTCCACCGCCCGCCGCTCCGGCGGACGGACCCGGCAGATGTCGATCGCGATCGGACAGCGCGGGTGAAAGCGGCAGCCGGGGGGAATGTTGGACGGGTCGGGGTAGCCCTCGCCCAACGGCACGTCGGGCAAGCCCAATCCCGGCTCGGGCGTCAGCACGGAGGCGAGCAGCGCGCGCGTATAGGGATGGCGCGGCGCGCCGAACACCGCCGCGTTCTCGCCGTGCTCGACGATGCGGCCGAGATACATCACCGCGACCTCGTCGGCGATGTGCTCGACGACCGCGAGGTTGTGGCTGATGAAGACCAAGGTCAGATCGAACGCGACGCGCAGGTCGCCCAACAGATTGAGGATTTGCGCCTGCACCGACACGTCGAGCGCGCTGGTCGGCTCGTCACAGACCAGGATGCGCGGCTCGTTCACCAGGGCGCGCGCGATCGCCACCCGCTGGCGCTGCCCGCCCGAGAGCTGCGCCGGATAGCGCCCGCCGGTGTCGGCGCTGAGGCCGACGCGCTCCAGCATCGCGCCCACCCGGCGCTGGCGCTCGGCGGAGCCGACGCCCTGCACGGTCAGCGGCAGCGCCACGATGTCGGCGACGCGCCGGCGCGGATTGAGCGAACTCATCGGGT
>JBDTFI010000017.1:0-4742 GCA_039938035.1 Acetobacteraceae bacterium
CGCGCGCCGCGCGCAGACGGCGCGAGCCGGGGATGCCGGTGACGACGCCGACCGCGATCTCCTCGGCGTCGAGCACCGGGCCCTGCTCGATGTGCAGCTCCACATAGGCCGCCGTATTGTGCGGGCCGAGTCGGCCGGCGCCCGCGCGCACCGCGTCGGGGTCGAAGCCCGATTCCCGCATGTGCTCGGCCAGCGTCCGCCCCGTGTCCAGCCGGCGCACGTCCAGCGCCTCGGGCGGCAGGCGGCCGAGGGCGGCATGACTGCCGGGATAGGAGGTCGGGAACCAGGCTCCCGCCTCCTCGGCGCGGATCGCGAGCACGGTGACGTCGCGCGAGGGCGCGAAGCCGGCGGCCTGCATCCCGGCGACCACGGCGAGCCCGGCCAGCACGCCCGCCGCGCCGTCGTAATTGCCGCCGCGCGCCACGGAATCGAGGTGGCTGCCGAGCACGACACGCTTCGCCGCGCGATCGGTTCCGGGCAGGGTCATGTAGAGGTTGCCGGCGGCGTCGATGTCGGTTTCGAGGCGCAATCCCTCGGCGGTGGCGCGCACCAGGTCGTGCGCGGCCTGCTCGCCCGGGCCGTAGGCGTCGCGGGTGACGCCCACGCCGTCAAAGGTCCGCTCCCGCAACCCCTCGAACAGGGCGGCGGCGAGGTCGATGTCGGAAGTGAGGTTGGCGCGCATGGCGGATTCCAGGCAAAACGGAGAGACTGAGCTTCGCGCACGGCTTCGACAGCGGCAAGCGGCCACAACACAAGGCGACGAGATGACCGATCGGCAAGCAAAACCCCTGGAGATCGACGCCGTGATCGTCGGCGCCGGCTTCGCGGGGTTGTACATGCTCCACCGCCTGCGCGGCCTTGGCATGTCGGCCCGCATCGTCGAGGCCGGCACCGGCGTCGGGGGCACCTGGTACTGGAACCGCTATCCCGGCGCGCGCTGCGACGTGGAGAGCATGCAGTACTCGTTCTCCTTCGACGAGGTGTTGCAGCAGGAATGGCGGTGGAGCGAGCGCTTCGCCTCCCAGCCCGAGATCATGCGCTATGCCAATCATGTCGCCGACCGGCTGGATTTGCGCCGCGACATAGACTTCGAGACCCGCATCGTCCGCGCGACCTTCGACGAGGCCGCCGACCGCTGGACGGTGGAAACCGATCGCGGTGCGCGCATCGCCGCCCGCCATCTGGTGATGGCGACCGGCTGCCTTTCGGCCGCGCGCCTGCCCGACATCGCCGGCCGCGACAGCTTCCAGGGCGAAACCTACCACACCGGCGCCTGGCCGCATGGGGGCGCCGACTTCACCGGCAAGCGCGTGGCCGTCATCGGCACCGGGTCGTCCGCCATCCAGGCCATTCCGGTGATCGCCGAACAGGCGCGGCATCTGACGGTGTTTCAGCGCACCGCCAATTTCAGCATCCCGTCGCGCAACATGAAGATGGACGACGAGTACGAGGGGATGTGGAAATCCGACTATCGGGCGCGCCGCCTGACCGCGCGCCAGCAGCGCAGCGGCATCCTCTATCCGCTCAACGACAAATCCGCGCTGGAGGTGTCCGAGGCCGAACGCCAGCGCGAATACGAAGCCCGCTGGGCCGAGGGTGGCACCGCGTTCATGGGCGCCTTCAACGACCTGATCACCAGCAAGCAGGCCAACGACACCGCGTCCGAGTTCGTCCGCCACAAGATCCGCCAGACCGTGCGCGATCCGAAAACGGCCGAGGCTTTGGCGCCGAAGGACCACCCGATCGGCACCAAGCGCATCTGCGTCGATACGCACTACTACGAGACGTACAACCGCCCGAACGTCCGGCTGGTGAATTTGCGCGAGAATCCAATCGAGGCGATCACGCCGATCGGCGTGCGCACGGCGGACGGCGTGGAGCACGCGGTGGACGCCACCGTCTTCGCGACCGGGTTCGACGCGATGACCGGCGCGCTGACCAGTGTCGAGATCAGGGGCACGGCCGGGCAGACGCTCGCCGAGAAATGGGCGGCGGGGCCGCGCACTCATCTCGGCCTGATGGCCGCGGGCTTCCCCAATCTGTTCATGATCACCGGTCTGGGCAGCCCCTCGGTGCTCAGCAACATGATGGTCTCCATCGAGCAGCACGTGGACTGGTTGGCTGATTGTCTCGGCGCCATGCAGGCACGCGGGCTGACGCGGATCGAGCCGACGCAGGAGGCGGAAGACGGCTGGGTCGCGCACAACCAGGAGGTCGCGCACCGCACGCTGTACCCGCTTGCGGCGTCCTGGTACATGGGCGCGAACGTGCCCGGCAAGCCGCGCGTGTTCATGCCCTATATCGGCGGCGTCGGCGCCTATCGGCAACTCTGCGACGAGAACGCGGCCAAGGGCTACGAGGGGTTCCGCTTGACCTCGCTCGGCGGGGCGGCGGCGATGGCGGCGGAGTGACCCACGCATGAAACGCCGGCTGCTGTTCGCCGCGCTGCACACGACCGACGTCGTCGCCCGCGCCCGCGCCGAGTTCGACGCGCTGGTCCATGAGGGCGAGGCCGACATGACCCCCGAGGAGGTCGCGCGGGCGGCGGCGACGTACCGCCCCGAGGCGATCCTGTTCGTCAACACGCTGCCGTTCGACGCCGCGCTGATCGCCCGGCTGCCGGAGACGGTGCGGATCGGCGCCACAAGCAGCGTCGGCTACGACCATATCGACGTGGCGGCGGCGAAGGCGCGTGCCGTCGCGGTGACCAACACGCCCGGCGTCCTGACCGAATGCACCGCCGATTTCGCCTTCATGCTGCTGCTGGCGGCGGCACGGCGGGCGCATGAATACGACACGATCATGCGCGCCGGCTGGCGGCGGCGGATCGGCCAGGGCGAACGGCTGGGCATCAGCATCACCGGCAAGACGCTCGGCATTTTCGGCATGGGGCGGATCGGACAGGCGATGGCCCGGCGCGCGCGGGGCTTCGACATGCGGGTGGTGTATCACGCGCGGCACCGTCTGCCGCCGGAGCACGAACAGGGTGCCACGTATTTTGCCGATCTCCGCGCCATGCTGCCGGCGTGCGATTTCCTGTCGCTGCACGCGCCGGCGACGCCGGAAACCGACCGCATCGTCAACGCCGAGACGCTGGCGCTGCTGCCGCGTGGTGCCGTGCTGGTGAACACCGCGCGCGGCGGGCTGGTGGATGAGGACGCGCTGCTCGCGGCGCTGATATCGGGGCACCTGTTCGCCGCCGGCCTCGACGTGTTCCGCGCCGAGCCCGACTACGACCTGCGCTTCGCCGCGCTGCCCAACGTGATCCTGACCCCGCATGTGGGCAGCGCCTCGGTCGAGACGCGCAACGCGATGGGGTTTCGCGCGCTCGATAACATCGCCGCCGTCCTGTCAGGACGCGGGCCGATCGACCCGCTGTGGACCTGAACGGAGACATGGAATGAGTTTGCGCATCGCCGTCGGCGGCTTTTTGCACGAGAGCCACTCGTTCGCCCCGCGCCCGACCACCTACGACGATTTCCGCCAGCCCGGCGGCTTCTCGCCGTTCCAGGACGGCCCCGGCCTGATTGAGGCGTTGCGCGGCCGCTCGGTGCCGATCGCGGGCGCGATCGCGGTGCTGGAGGAGGCGGGCGTTTCGTTGGTGCCGCTGTCCTGGGGCTTCGCCAGTCCGGCTGGGCCGATCCAGGACGAGGCGTTCGAGCGGATCGCCGCGATGATCGGCGCGCGGCTGTCCGCCGCGTTGGACGAGGCGCCGCTCGACGGCGTCTATCTCGATCTGCACGGCGCGGCGCTAGCCGACAGCTTCCCGGACGCCGAGGGCGAGCTGCTGCGCCGGGTGCGCGCGATCGTGGGTAACATCCCGCTGACGATCAGCCTCGATCCGCACGCCAACCTGACGCCGGAGATGGTCGCGCGCACCGACGCGGTGGTGCCGTTTCGGACCTATCCGCATGTGGACATGAAGGCGGCCGGGGCTCAGGCGGCGCGGCTGCTGCTGGCGCGGATCGCACGGGGCGAGCCGTGGCCAAGGGCGTTTCGGCAACTCGATTTCTGGATGCCGATCGGCAGCCAGTGCAC
Source organism: Acetobacteraceae bacterium (assembly GCA_039938035.1). Classification (GTDB taxonomy): domain Bacteria; phylum Pseudomonadota; class Alphaproteobacteria; order Acetobacterales; family Acetobacteraceae; genus DATFDN01. The sequence goes on from JBDTFI010000017.1 coordinate 4,039, forward strand.
GATGATGGAGCCGATGCTCAGCCTGATGGAGCAGCGCACGGCGCTGGCGGGCGGCGTCGCCGAACTCGCCTTCTGCTTCGGCTTTCCGTACGCGGATTTCCCCGGGTGCGGTCCGGCGGTCGCTGCGTTCGCCGAGACGCAGGCGGCGGCGAATGCGGCGGCGGATGCGTTCGTGTCCCGGGTCGCGGCGCGGGAGGCCGATTTCGTGCAGGACACGCTGCCCTCGGCCGAAGCCGTCGCGGAGGCGAAGCGCCTCGTGGGGGAGGGCGGGCCGGTGGTGCTCGCCGACACCCAGGACAATCCCGGCGGCGGCGGGCACGGCGACACGACGGAGCTGCTGGCCGAACTGGTGCGCCAGGGCGCGCGCGGGGCGCTCGTGTGCCTCATCAATGACGCCGAGAGCGCCGCCGCTTGCCATGCGGCGGGCGAGGGTGGGCGCGTCACCCTGTCGCTCGGCGGCAAGTCCGACGGGATGCCGTTTCCCTGCGAGGCGCGCGTGCTGCGTCTGGCGGAGGGCCGCTTCACGATGACCGGGCCGATGAGCGCGGGCAATCCGGCCAATCTCGGCAAGACGGCGCTGATCGACATCGACGGCGTGCGGGTGATCGTCGCCAGCCGGAAGATCCAGGCGCTCGATCAGGCGATCATCCGCCATCTCGGCATCGAGCCGGCGGACTGCCCGATCCTCGCGCTGAAATCCTCGG
>JBDTFI010000018.1:0-2774 GCA_039938035.1 Acetobacteraceae bacterium
GGCCAGCGCCACCGTCGAGGGGCGTTCGGTGCGGCTGCGCGACGTGCGGATCGTCTCGCCGGCGGGGGAGCTGGCGGGGACCGCCGATGTCGCGTTCGCACCACGCCCGACGGTGCATGCGGAACTGTCCAGCACGCGGCTCGATCTCGCCGCGCTGCATAGGCGAACCACCGCGCGACCGAGGCTGCCCGCTCTGGGGGCGCCGGTGCCGTTGCGGATGCCGGCCGCCGCCGCGCCCGGGCATCTTATTCCCGACACGGCGCTTCCGTTCGCGGCCCTCCGGGCGGTCGATGCCGATATCCGGCTGAAGCTTGATGAAGCGGCAGCGGGCGGGCAGTCGCTGCGCGACGTGCTGGTGCATGGGGAACTCGCGGACGGCGTGCTGTCGCTGACGGCACACGCGACCTTCGGCGCGGCGCCGGTCGATCTGACCAGCGTGGTCGATGCCCGCTCGGCGACGCCCACGATCGCCGTCGCCCTGAACGCGCCGGCGCTGCCCGTCGCGACCGTGCTCGCCGCGTTCGGCCAGCCGGCGATCGCCTCCGGCACCCTCGCCGCCGCCGCCAACCTGCACGGCGCCGGGGCCACGGCGCACGCGATGGCGGCCAGCCTGGACGGGTTTGCCGCCGCGTCGATGAGCGGGGGCCGCATCGAGACGAAACTGCTGGAACGCGCCCTCGGACCGGCGGTCGCGCGGGTCAATCCGCTCGGCGTGCTGGGCGGCGCGGAGAGCGACATACGCTGCCTCGCGGTGCGGGCGACGGCGGCGCACGGGATGGTCCGCTTCGCGCCGCTGCTGCTGTCCTCGCCGCTCCTCACCATCGACGGGGGCGGACAGGTCGATCTGGCCGCCGAGACCGTCGATCTCCATCTTCAGCCGCAGGGGCGCGCCGGCGGCGTCGCGTTCTCGGTGCCGATGACGGTGCGCGGCGACTTGGGCGATCCGCGCATCGCGGTATCGGATGCCGATGCCGTCGCCACCGGGCTGCGGGCCGCCCTCGCGCTGCTTGCCGGCAAGGGGCGCGGCGAGAAGGCGCCGGCGGGGCCGTCATGCGCCGAGGCGCTGGCGGCGGCGCGAAGCTGAGGGGACGATGTGAAGCGGTTCTGGTCCGAGGCGCGCGCCGAGCCGACCAAGGAGGGCTTCGCGATCCTGCTCGACGGCCGCCCGATGCGGCTGCCCGGCGGGGCGGTGCTGCAAGTCGGGCCGGAGGCGCTGGCGCGCGCGGTCGCCGCCGAGTGGCAGGCGGCGGGGGCGGAAATGTCGTTCGCCGACACGCCGCTCACGCGCCTTGCCGGCACCGCGCGGGAACGGATCGCGCCCGATCCGTTCCCAACCATCGATGCCATCGCGCGCTACGGCGAGTCCGACTTGCTGTGCTACCGCGCCGAGACGCCGGAGAAGCTGGTGCTGCGTCAGGAAGCCGCTTGGCAGCCCTGGCTGGACTGGGCGGCGGCGACCTACGGCGCGACGCTTCGCGTCACCGTGGGCGTCGCGCCCATTCGCCAGCACCGGGGCAGCATCGCCGCGCTTCGCAAGGCGGTCGCCGGGTACGACGCCTACGCGCTCGCGGCACTCGGCATCGCCGTGCCGGCGCTGGGGAGCCTCGTTCTGGGGCTGGCGCTGGCGCAAGCCCGGCTGGAGGCCGACGAGGCGTACGCGCTGGGCGCGCTCGACGAGCTGTTCCAGGCGGAGCTATGGGGCGAGGACGCGGAGGCGGCGGCGCGCCGGGACGCGATCGCCGCCGATGTCGCGCTGGCTTCGCGCATGTTGCGGCTGGTGCTTCCGCCGTGATCGCCAAGCGCGTCGTCATCAGCGGGCTTGTGCAGGGCGTCGGCTATCGCGACTGGATGGCGCGGCGCGCCCGCGAGTTCGGGATCGACGGCTGGGTGCGCAATTGCGAGGATGGATCGGTCGAGGCGCTGGTGTCGGGCCATGCCGACGCGGTGGAGGAGCTTTTGCGGCGGTGCCGGCGCGGCCCGCGCCTCGCGGCGGTGTCGAGCATCGTCGAGGAGCTGGCCGAGCCGCCCGACGCGCCGGGGTTCGTGCGGATGCCCGAAATGTGACAAATTCGGGGTGATGGACCTGTCGCTCACCCTGATCGACCTCGCCGGTTATGTCGCGCTGCTGCTGTGGGGCGTGCATATGGTGCAGACCGGGGTGCAGCGGGCGTTCGGACCGCGGCTGCGCCTGGTGCTCGGCTCGGCGCTGCGCACCCGCGTCAAAGGGTTCGCCGCCGGGCTCGGCGTGACCGCGATCCTGCAAAGCAGCACGGCGACGGCGCTGATGGTCACCGGGTTCGCCGCCGCCGGGCTGGTCAGCCTGGTGTCCGGACTCGGTGTCATGCTCGGCGCCAATGTCGGCACCACGCTGATCGTGCAGGTGCTGTCGCTGCATGTCGCCGCCGCCGCGCCGGCGTTGGTCCTGCTGGGCGTCGTGATGTTTCGTCGCGGGCAGGAGACGCGCTGGCGCGATCTCGGGCGCACCGCCATCGGGCTCGGCCTCGTGCTGTTGGCGTTGCAGGGGATGCTGGTGCTGCTGGAGCCGATGGAGCAGGGCGCCGGCTTGCGCATGATCGCCGGCGTGCTCGCCACCCAGCCGATGCTGGCGCTCGCCCTCGGCGCCCTGCTCGCCTGGGCGGCGCATTCGAGCGCCACGGTGGTACTGATGGTGATGTCGCTCGCCGCCACATCGGTGCTGCCGCTGCACGCGGCGTTGGCGATGACGCTCGGGGCGAATCTCGGGACCGCGATCAACCCGTGCCTCGAGGGCGGGG
>JBDTFI010000019.1:0-3072 GCA_039938035.1 Acetobacteraceae bacterium
AGGTCCTTCAGCGCCGCCATGCTCTCGACGTCGCACAGGTCTCCGGCGACGGCGCCGATACGATCCCCGGCAACGCCGGCGAGATGCCGCGCCGCCTCGGCGAAGGCGTCGGGCCAGGACGCGGGGAGCAGCTTGCCGTCGCGGCGCACCCAGGGCCGATCCAGCCGGCGGCGCTTCAGCCCGTCCAACGCGAAGCGCGACTTGTCGGCGAGCCACTCCTCGTTCACGTCCTCGTTCAGGCGCGGCAGGATCCGCAGCACCTCGGGACCGCGCGAGTCAATGCGGATGTTGCAGCCTTGCGCGTCGAGAACGTCGACGCTGTCGGTCTTGCGCAACTCCCACGACCGCGCGACGAAGGCGTAGGGTTTCGAGGTCAGCGCGCCGACCGGGCAGAGGTCGATGATGTTGGCCGAGAGTTCCGAGCCCAGCGCCTTCTCGACATAGGTACCGACCTTCATGTCCTCGCCGCGCGAGGTCGCACCCATGTCGGGCACGCCGGCCACCTCGGCGAGGAATCGGATGCAGCGCGTGCATTGAATGCAGCGCGTCATCACGGTCTTGACCAGCGGGCCGAGATTCTCGTCGGTCACCGCGCGCTTGTTCTCCTCGTAGCGCGAAGAACCGACGCCGTAGCCGAGCGCCTGATCCTGCAGGTCGCACTCGCCGCCCTGATCGCAGATCGGGCAGTCAAGCGGGTGGTTGATGAGCAGGAACTCCATCACGCCGCGCCGCGCGGCGCGCACCATCGGCGTGTCGGTATGCACCACCATGCCGTCAGCCACCGGCCAGGCGCACGACGCGATCGGCTTGGGCGGGGCCTTCTCGACCTGCACCAGGCACATGCGGCAATTGCCGGCGATCGACAGCCGATCGTGATAGCAGAACCGCGGCACCTCGATGCCGGCGACCTCGCACGCTTGCAGGACGGTGGAGCCGTTCGGGACGTCGACCTCGATGCCGTCGATGGTTACTTTGGGCATGAGGTGTTCTTCCGATGGTCATACGAGGAGGCGCCATCCCGCGTCATTGCGAGCGCAGCGAAGCAATCCAGGCCCTCCTGCGCGGGTGGGCCTGGATTACTTCGCCTTCGGCTCGCAATGACGGTCGGAGTACGGGCGCTCATCCCCCTACTCCGCCGCCATCGGCATCACGGGCACGCCAGTGCGTGCCTTGTACGCCGCGATCCGCGCCTCCATCTCCGGACGGAAGTGCCGGATCAGACCCTGGATCGGCCACGCGGCTGCATCGCCGAACGCGCAGATCGTGTGGCCTTCAACTTGGCGCGTCACCTGATCGAGAATGTCGATCTCCTCGACCTCGGCGCGCCCGACGACCATGCGGTTCATCACCCGCATCATCCAGCCAGTGCCTTCCCGGCAGGGCGTGCACTGACCACAGCTCTCGTGCTTGTAGAACTTCGACAGCCGGGCAATCGCGGCGATGAGGTCGGTGGATTTATCCATCACGATCACCGCCGCGGTGCCGAGGCCGGATTTCACCTCGCGGAGACTGTCGAAATCCATCAGCACGTCGTCGCAAATGGATTTCGGAATGAGCGGCACCGAGGCCCCGCCGGGGATCACCGCGAGCAGATTGTCCCAGCCGCCACGTACGCCGCCCGCATAGATGTCGATCAGCTCGCGCATCGGAATGCCCAGCGCCTCCTCGACATTGCACGGCTTGTTCACGTGCCCGGAGATGCAATAGACCTTCGTGCCGGTGTTGTTCTTCCGTCCGATGGCGGCGAACCACGCGGCGCCGCGGCGCAGGATGGTCGGCGTGACGGCGATGCTCTCGACGTTGTTGACGGTGGTGGGGCAGCCATAGACGCCGACCGCGGCGGGGAATGGCGGTTTCATCCGCGGCAATCCCTTCTTGCCCTCGAGGCTTTCGAGCAGCCCGGTCTCCTCGCCGCAGATATACGCCCCGGCGCCGCGATGCACATGCACGTCGAGATCGAAGCCCGAGCCGCAGGCGTCCTTGCCGATCAGGCCGGCTTCGTACGCCTCCTCGATCGCCGCCTCCAGATTGCGGCCCTCCTGATAGAATTCGCCTCTTATGTAGATGTAGCAAACATGCGCGTTCATCGCGAAGCAGGCGACCAGGCAGCCCTCGATCAGCTTGTGCGGATCGTGTCGGAGTATGTCGCGATCCTTGCAGGTCCCCGGCTCGGATTCGTCGGCGTTCACCGCCAGATAGGATGGGCGACCGTCGGACTGCTTCGGCATGAAGGACCATTTCACGCCGGTCGGGAATCCGGCGCCCCCGCGCCCGCGCAGGCCGGACGCCTTCACCTCCTCGATGATAGCATCGCGCCCGCGCGCCAGGATCGCCGCCGTCCCGTCCCAATCGCCGCGCGCCCGCGCGCCTTTCAGGCGCCAATCATGCACGCCGTAGAGGTTGGTGAAGATGCGATCCTTGTCGTCGAGCATCCCTACCCCTCCGGCGCGAAGTGCAGCGTGGTCAGCGTCGTCGGCCCACCCTCCGGCGCCGAGGTCTGTCGTCCGGACATCGAACCCGGCTTCGGCGGCGTTCCGTCGCGCAGCGCGGCGATCAGCTCCTTCGTGCGCGCCGCGTCGAGGTCTTCGTAGAAATCGTCGTTCACTTGCATCATCGGCGCGTTCACGCAGGCGCCGAGACACTCCACCTCGGTCATGGTGAACTGCCCGTCGGCGCTCGTCTCGCCCCACCCGGCGATGCCGGTCGCGGCGCGGCAGGCCGCCACCACCTCGTCGGAACCGCGCAGCCAGCACGGCGTCGTGGTGCAAACTTGCAGGTGCCAGGTGCCGATCGGATGCAGGTTGAACATCAGGTAGAAGGTCGCGACCTCATAAACGCGGATCGGCGCCATGCCGAGCCGCGCGGCAACCGCGTCCATCCCGGCGCGCGGAATCCAGGCGCTGCCTGTCTGGCGCTTCATTTGATACTGCACCAGCCACAGCAGAGGCAGCACCGCGCTCGCCTGCCGTCCCAGCGGATACTTGGCGATGTGGCGCACCACCTCGGTCTCGCTTTCGGGATCGAACGCGAAGCTCGCGGGTTGATACGCCTCGGTGCCGGGCGTGACGTTGC
>JBDTFI010000020.1:0-9256 GCA_039938035.1 Acetobacteraceae bacterium
GCGCCCGACCTCTGGAAGACGCCGCCCTACGAACCCGCGATCCGCGACGGCCGCATGTACGGCAGGGGCGCAGCCGACATGAAGGCCGGCATCGCCGCTTATGTCTCCGCGTTCCGCGCCCTGAAGGCGGCCGGACTGCAACCGGCCGCCGAAGTGCAGATGGCCGCCGTGATCGAGGAGGAATGCACCGGCAACGGCGCGCTCGCGGTGATGCAGGCGCTGCCGAAGCCGGACGCCTGCCTGATCCCCGAACCGGGGCCGGGCTACCCCGCGCTCTATGTCGCCGAGGTCGGCGTCGTGTGGGCCTGGGTGACAGTCACCGGCAAACCCGCGCATGTACGCGACATACAGGCGGGGGTGAACGCGATCGAAGCGGCGATGGCGATCGCCGCGCGCTTCAAGGCCTATGAGGACGAGATGAATCGCGGCGAGCGCCGCCACCCATCCTTCGCCGCCGACAACCACCCGATCAACGTCAACCTCGGCACGATCGAGGGCGGTGAGTGGAACAGCTCGGTGCCGACACGCGCGCGGATCGGCCTGCGCGTCGGCGTGATGCCCGGCTATTCCTGCCGACAGACGGCGCGCGACATCGAGAGGCTCGTCGCCGAGGCGATTACCGAACTGAACGGCGCAAGCGCGACGGTGGCGTTCAAGGGCTTCATGGCCGACGGTTGCGTCTTCCCACCCGACCAGCCGATCGCCCGCACGGTGACCGCGCTGCACGAGGAACTCGGCGGCGAGGCGCTGCGCCACTACGCCGCGGCCGGCCTGACGGATGCACGCTTCTACACGCTGTATCAGGGCACCCAGGCGACCTGCTACGGTCCTGATTCCGACAACATTCACGGCATCGACGAGAGCGTCGGGCTGGACAGCCTCCATCAGGTCACCCGCGTCCTGGCGCTGACGATCGCCGAGTGGTGCGGGGTGGAGCGAGGCGCCCAATGAAGGTGAACGCCGTCGTTCCCTATCGCGCCATGGCCTACAACAATCGTTGGGCCAATCACCGCCTGCTTACCGCTTGCGCCGGGCTTTCGCAGGCCGCGTTCACCGCACCCCGAACCGGCTTCTTTCCGAGCCTGAGTGGCACGCTCAACCACATCCTGATCATCGACCGCTTCTATGTGGATGCGATGGAGGGCGGGCAGCTGGGGCCGGCGGCCTGGGCGGAACGGGAGCCCTGCAAAACCGTCGCCGCGCTCGCGGACGCCCAGGCGGACGTGGATCGTCGGCTGATCGCCGTGGCGGAGTCCCTGGACGGGGCGGCCTTGGAGCGCATCGTCGACGTGCACCGCGGCGCGCGCGTTCAACACGAGCGGATGGACCGATTGCTGCTCCACCTGTTTCAGCATCAGGTCCACCATCGAGGCCAAGCCCACGCCATGATGAGCGATACGTCCGTGCGTCCTCCTCAGCTCGACGAATTCTTCCCGGCGGAGGACGCGACGTCGCGCGCGGATGAATTCGCGGAAATTGGTTGGACCGAGGAAACGGTCTGGATCGACGGCGGCGCGGACGGCGGACCATGAACCAAGAGGCACACGGAATGGCTGGACCGCTGACAGGCATCAAAGTGATCGAAGTCGGACAGGCGCTGGCCGGCCCGCTCGCCGGCGTGATCCTGGCCGACATGGGCGCTGATGTGATCAAGGTCGAGAAGCCGGACGGCGGCGATGACGCCCGGCTCTGGGGGCCTCCGTTCGTCGAGGGCGATTCCCTGTTCTTCCACGCGACCAACCGCAACAAGCGGTCTGTCACCCTCGACATCAAGGGCGCCGAGGACGTGGCGCGGCTGAACACGCTGCTCGGCGACGCCGACATCATGATCCAGAATCTGCGGCCCGGCATCGTGGATGCGCTCGGCATCGGTCCCGAGGCGATGCTCAAGGCCCATCCGCGTCTGATCTACTGCTCCATCTGGGCGTTCGGCTATCAGGGCCCGCTGCGTCTCGCGCCCGGCTTCGATCCGCTGTTGCAGGCCTACGCGGCGGTGATGACGCTGACGGGGCGGCCCGACGATCCGCCGACGTTCTGCGCCCCGGCGATCAACGACAAGGCGGCCGGCATGTGGTGCGTGATCGGCGCGCTTGCGGCACTTCAGCAGAGGCACGCGACCGGCAAGGGCTGCGTGATCGATACCTCGCTGTTCGAATGCGCCGTGGGCTGGGTGGATGGCCCGCTCAACGCCCATCTCGCCACCGGCGCGGTGCCGGTGCGCCACGGCACGGCGAGCAACCTCCTGGTTCCCTACCAGACGTTCGAGACCGCCGACCGCCCGATTTGCATCGCCGCCGGCAACGACCGCCTGTTCGTCAAGTGCGCCCGCGCGTTGGGCCATCCGGAGTGGTCCGATGACCCGCGCTTCGTCGATGGCCGGGAGCGCGCCGTCCACCGGGCGGAGCTGGTGGCGCTGATGGGCCCAGTGCTGCTCGGCGCGGGTCGCGAGCACTGGATGGCGGCGCTCGCGGCGGTCGGCGTGCCCTGCGCGCCGGTCAACGACATCGCCGAGCTTGCCCGGACCGAGCAACTCCAGGCGATGGACATGCTCCGGACGCTACCCGGAAGCGACCTGCGCATCGTTGGCCTGCCGATTTCGTTCGACCGGCAGCGCCCGCGTCCCCACGCGGACTCGCCCCGGCTGGGGGAGCACAACGCTGAGGTGTTCGGAGGGTAGAGTGGGGCCTCACTGCTTTTTCCGTCATGCGCGGGCTTGACCCGCGCATCCAACGGGCGTTCCCGCCACAGGCAAGCCCGCTGGATTGCCGGATCAAGTCCGGCAATGACGGTTTTTGGGGTCGCTGGTATCACACGTCCAAATTCGCTACCCGCAACGCATTCCCCACGATGAACTCCCGCCGCGGCTCCACCACGTCGCCCATCAGTGTGCTGAACACCTGCCCCGCGTCCTCGTCGTCGCCCACCTTCACCTGCAACAACGTCCGCACCGCCGGATCGAGCGTCGTGTGCCAGAGTTGGTCGGGGTTCATCTCGCCGAGGCCCTTGAAGCGCTGGATCGTCAGCCCCCGCCTTCCCTGCGCGATGATCCGGTCATAGGCGCTCGCCGGCCCGGGCAAGGTAGCCTCCTGCCTGTCGAGCAGCAGATGCGCCGGCGTGGCGAACCGTCCGGCCAACTCTCCTGCCCGCTCGGCCAGCCAACGCGCCTCGGCGCTGCGCAGTGCGGCCAGATCGAGCGTGCGCTTCTCGATCACGCCGCGCACCACGCGGCCCATCGTCAGCACCGTGCCGTCCGCCGTCACCACCCAGCCGCGCTCGGTCGGCGCCGAGACCGCGTCGAGCCTTCCCGCCAATGTCTGCGCCGCCAGGACCGCGCGGGCGGGATCGGAGGTCAGTGCGCCGGCGATTGCCGCCTGCTCGATCAGCTGCGCCGGCGCGGCCGCCGCCAGGCCGTGGATGCGCGCGTGCGCCTCACGCAGCCACAGCACTTCGGCGCGCAGTTCCTCGCCCGCGAACACCCGCCCGTCCGCATAGGTCAGTCGCGCCGCGTCCAGCGCCTTGTCGAGCAGGAAATCCTCGAGCGCGCGGTCATCTTTCAGATAGCGTTCGTCGTTGCCGCGCTTGGCCCGATAGAGCGGCGGCTGGGCGATATAGAGGTGGCCGCGCTCGATCAGCTCCGGCAGCTGACGATAGAAGAATGTCAGCAGCAGCGTGCGGATATGGCTTCCGTCCACATCGGCGTCGGTCATGATGATGATGCGATGGTAGCGCAGCTTGTCGACGTCGAAGCCGCCGCGATCGGCCTCGTCCTGCCCGATCCCGGTGCCGAGCGCGGTGATCAGCGTTCCGATCTCCGCGTTGTGCAGCATCCGGTCGCGGCGCACCCGCTCCACGTTCAGGATCTTGCCTTTCAGCGGCAGGATCGCCTGAAACTTCCGGTCCCGCCCCTGCTTGGCCGACCCGCCGGCGGAATCGCCCTCGACCAGGAATATCTCCGACTTCGCCGGATCGCGCTCCGAGCAATCGGCGAGCTTGCCCGGCAACGTCGAGATATCGCCCGGCTTCTTGCGGGTCAGCTCGCGCGCCTTGCGCGCCGCCTCGCGGGCCGAGGCGGCGTCCATCACCTTGCCGACGACGATCTTCGCCTCTTTCGGATGCGTCTCCAGCCAGTGCGACAGGGTATCGGCGACGGCCGCCTGCACCACCGGCTGCACCTCGGAACTGACCAGCTTGTCCTTGGTCTGTGACGAGAACTTCGGATCGGGCACCTTCACCGACAGCACCGCCGTCATCCCCTCGCGGATGTCCTCGGGGGCGAGCTCCAGCTTGTCCTTCTTGCCCATGCCGTCGGCGTATTTTGTGACCACGCGGGTCAGTGCTGCGCGGAAGCCGGCCAGATGGGTGCCGCCGTCGCGCTGGGGGATGTTGTTGGTGAAGCAGAGCGTCGTCTCGTGGTAGCTGTCGTTCCAGGCGAGTGCGAACTCGACCCGGATGCCCTCCGCCTCGTCGGCGGCGCGCACGCTCACCGGCGGGTTGAACAGCAGCGTCTTGCCGCGATCCAGCCATTCGATGAAGGCGACCAGCCCGCCATCGTAGCGCATGACGGATTCGCGCACCTCGGCGTGGCGTTCGTCGCGCAGGATGATGCTAACGCCGGAGTTCAGGAACGCCAGTTCGCGCAACCGGCGTTCCAGGATCGTGTAGTCGAACTCGACCTTGGTGAAGGTCTCGGTGCTCGGCTTGAAAATCACCTCGGTGCCGCGATGGTGCTCGGACGGCGCGCCGACGGTCGCCAACGGCGCGTCGGCATCGCCGTTATGGAAGCGAATGAAGTGCTCCTGGCCGTGGCGCCAGATGCGGACCTCCATCCATTCCGAGAGCGCGTTGACGACGGCGGCGCCGACGCCGTGCAGGCCGCCGGAGACCTTGTAGCTATTCTGGTTAAACTTGCCGCCGGCGTGCAGCCGGGTGAGCACGACCTCGGCCGCCGAGACGCCCTCCTCCTCGTGGATATCGGTCGGGATGCCGCGCCCGTCGTCGCGCACGGTGACCGAGCCGTCGCCGTTCAGCACCAGCTCCACCCGCGTCGCGAAACCGGCCTGCGCCTCGTCCACCGCGTTGTCGACGATCTCGAAGGCCATATGATGCAAACCAGAGCCGTCGTCGGTGTCGCCGATATACATGCCCGGACGCTTGCGGACCGCGTCCAGCCCCTTGAGGACGGAGATGGAGGAGGCGTCGTACGCGTCGGAATCGGGCCGCGCGCCGGCGGTGTCGGACATGCCGTGATGATCCAGTTCTGCGGATTGCTAGTACAATAGATATATAGCCGCTACGGAGCCTCCGGCCCAGGGGGGAGGAGGGCATCCCGGGCGGAAAAGCGGCCATCGGGCGTCAGCGCGCCCTCGCCCGTCCGCAACCCCTCGGCGGTAGCGGACAGCGGCAGAAACGTTTCGGCATCGGTGCCGGTCAGCAGTACCTGCGCCGGAAGGGTGGCGATCGCGGCGAACAGGGCGGCGCGGCGGTCGGGATCGAGATGGATCGCCGGCTCGTCGAGCAGCAGCAGGGGCGCGAACCCGCGCGCCTCCGCCATCAGCGCGGCATGGGCCAGCACGACCGCCAGCAGCAGCGCCTTCTGCTCGCCGGTGCTGGCGAGCGCGGCGGGCAGGCCGGAGGCGGCGTCACGCAGCGCCATGTCGGTGCGGTGCGCACCGAACGCCGCCCCGCCGGCCTCGGCATCACGGCGCCTGGCGTGCGCGAGGGCGGCGCGCAACCAGTCCTCCACATCGACCGCCGGCAAGGTCGCGAGCCGGTCGGCGATCGGGCACTCGAGCGCCAGTTGGGCGGGCGGGAAGCCGGCGATGACGCCCTGAGACAGCGCTGCGTCCATCCGCCCCGCCAGCGCCATCCGCGCCGCCGTGGCGGCGACCGCGTGGCGCGCCATCTGATCCTCCAGCCCGGCCAGCCAGGCGGCGTCGGCGCCGCCGCGCGCCAGCAGGCGGCTGCGTTCGGCAAGCGTGGCCTCGTAAGCTGCAAGTTCGCGGGCGTGCGCCGGCTCCAGCGCGAGCACCAGCCGGTCGAGAAATCGCCGCCTGCCCGACGCGCCCTCCTGGAACAGCCGGTCCATCGGTGGGGTGAGCCAGACCGCGGCGACCCGAGTGGCGATCTCCGCCTGACTGCGCGGGCGGCCACCGTCGAGCCGGAAGGCGCGCCGGTCGGCCGGGCCGTCGGGCGGTGTCCCGGTGCCGATTTCGAGCGGCCCATCCGGCGTCACGAAGCGCCCGGCGACCGCCCAGCGCCCGTCAGCGCCCCGTCGCGGCAGGTCGGCGATGCGCGCGCCGCGCAGGCCGCGCCCGGGGGCGAGCAAGGAGACCGCTTCGAGCAGATTGGTCTTGCCGCTGCCGTTCGGACCGAAGAACACGCTGACCCGCGCCGCCGGCGCCCAGGTCAGCCCGGCGTAGTTGCGGAATTGCGTGAGGGTGATGCGGCGGAGGCGGAGCAAGGCGCGCTAAGCCGCCCGCGACCCCTCCCCCAACCCCTCCCACAAGGGGAGGGGGGAAGGAAGCGTCGCGGCTACTAAGCCCCCTCGCCTTGCGGGAGGGGGTCGGGGGGAGGGGTTTCGGTGGAGCGTCTCACACCCGCATGGGCATCAGCACGTACAGCGCCCGCTCGTCCGCGCCGTCGACGACCACGGTGGGGGCGGCGCCGTCGGAGAAGCGGAACTCCACGCGCTCGGCGATCTGGTCGGTGATGTCGTTCAGGTAGCGTGCCTGGAAGCCGATCTCGAGCGGCGTGGAATCGTATTGCACGCGGTCGGAATCCAGCTCCTCGCTGGCGACGCCAGCCTCGGGGGAGGACGCCGACAGCACAAGCAGGTCACGCGAGAGGGTCAGTTTCACCGGGCGCTGCTTCTCCGCCGAGATCGCGGCGACCCGTCCGACCGCCTCGGCGAAGTCCTTCTTGCTGACCCGCAGCACCTTGTCGTTGCCGCGCGGGATCACCCGGTCATATTCGGGGAACGTGCCGTCGATCAGCTTGCTGGTGAGCAGCACGTTGTCGAAGTGGAACTGGATGCGGGTGTCGGACAAACCGATATCGACGGCCCCACTCACCTCGTCGAGCAGCTTGCGAAGCTCGTTCACCGTCTTGCGGGGCACGATCACGCCGGGCATCGCCGCCGCCCCGTCGGGCAATTTCTCCTCGACGCGGGCCAGCCGGTGGCCATCGGTGGCGACGGCGCGGAGGACATTCTCGCCCTCGGTCTCGGCGGTATGGAGATAGATGCCGTTCAGGTAGTATCGCGTCTCCTCGGTGCTGATGGCGAAGCGGGTGCGATCGATGATGCCGCGCAGCTGCTGGGCCGACAGCGCGAAGCGGTGCGACAGGCTGCCCGCCGTCATCTGCGGGAAGTCATCGGTCGGCAGCACCACGAGGTTGGTGGTATAGCGCCCGGCCCGCAGCGTCAGCTGCGCCTCCCCACCCGGATGCTCCAGCTCCACCTCGGCCCCGTCAGGGAGCTTGCGGACGATGTCATAGAGGGTCGCCGCCGGCGCGGTGCAGGCACCCGGCCCGAGTGTCACCGCCGGCACATCCTCGACGATCGCGATCTCCATGTCGGTCGCGGTCAGGCTGAGCGCGTTGTCGCGCACCGCGATCATCACGTTGGCGAGGATCGGGATCGTGTTGCGCCGCTCCACCACGCTCTGGACGTGGGCGAGCGCCTTCAGGAGGGAGGCGCGGTCGGCCTTGAACTTCATCGCAAATCACCTCAACGCGCCGGAGCCGGGCCGAATCGTCGCGCGATCCTAGCAAATCGGCACGGGGGAAGGCCAGCGCCCCAGCGGGCGGCCTGTTGGCCGCAACCTCGCGAAGCTGTTCCCCCCACGAGGGGGCCGCTAAACGAGCGACGCCGGCCAGAAGCACCTGGCCGGCGTCCGATCGGGTCGCCCGACCTAGCGCCGACCCAATCTCACGGAGGAAGGGAGGGTCGAGGTTTTCGGTGCAGGCCGGCAGAAAGTCGGCAATCATAACGTCACAATCGAGGGGAATCACATGGGAACCTTCATGCGTCTGGGCGGCGTTTTCGGCGTTGGGTTTCTCGCCGGCTGGTCCCCCATCACTCAGGCTGCGGCGACCCCCCCCCCCGCAATCTCCAGCAACTTCGTCGCCTGTCCGAAAGCTGGGACGATAAGCAAAGGAAGGAGCACGCTGGGTGAGTATGCCAACTACTGGCAAGGAACAGACCCCAGCGATCCGACCGTGTGTCTGGGGAAATCGGTGAGCTTTGACGCTGCAACTTCCGGGAAGCCGTGGCGGCGGATGTACGCGCTTTTCGACCTGACATTTCGGAATTGGCAGCAGGGAGAGGATCAGGCGCGGACGGCGCTGGGACTTTTGCTCTCGGGACAGACCAATAAAGTTTCGTTTAGCGAGACGTTGACCAAACCCGGCGAGAGCTGGATTCAAACCTGGAGGGAGACTTGGGAGCGTACCGGCGTTGCAGACGTTACCGTCGGGAATCGGACTATCAAAGCCACCGTTTTTCGAAGGACACAGGAAGGACGTGCAGGAAACGGCTATCTTGGGACTCAGCAGCTTTGGTACGATCCGGCAACCCACCTTTGGATCAAGGGGCACTTGGACGTGGACCGTGGATATAACCTCGATCGCGATTTCGAGATGACCTCGATCGTCACGCCGTAATTCGCGATTGCGTTCGCCCCGGCTTGACGACCCCCCGCCCCGACCGCCAATGCTCGCCCACCAATTTGGGGAGAGCAGCACATGGCCAGCACCATCACACTGACCGCGTCCGACGGGCACACGCTGTCGGCCTACGTCGCCGGCCCGGACAGCGCGACCAAGGGCGTCGTCGTCATTCAGGAGATTTTCGGCGTCAACCACCACATGCGCGACATGGCCGACCGTTTCGCCGCCGCCGGCTACGCGGTCTGCGCCCCGGCACTGTTCGACCGCGCCGAGCGGGGGGTCGAGCTGGGCTACACCCAGGAGGACATCGGCAAGGGCCGCGATTACCGCATGAAGCTGACGGACGCCCAGGTGATGGCCGATGTCGAGGCGGCGGCGAAGCGGCTTGCCGGCAAGAAGCTCGGCATCGTCGGCTACTGCTTCGGCGGCACCGTCGCCTTCTGGGGTGCCACGCGCAGCCGCAGCTTCGCCGCCGCCTCGTGCTGGTATGGCGGCGGGATCGCCGGCAACAAGGACGAGCGGCCGAACTGCCCGGTGCAGATGCATTTCGGGGAGACCGACCAGTCGATCCCGATGAAGGATGTCGAGG
>JBDTFI010000021.1:0-12822 GCA_039938035.1 Acetobacteraceae bacterium
AGCACCGATCTCCTGGCGATCTCCATCTGGTACAGGCGATCCTCCGCGACCACATAGCCGAATCCATGGAACACGCCTCGCACCGTGTCGGCGTACACGTGGGGAGTCCCGTACGTGTCCCTCTTGATGGTTACCGATTTTGGCGCTTCCGTCGGATTGGAGGAGTCGCTGGAACCGTCGTCTGCGCACGCACCAACGAGAAGAGATATTGAAAGCGCGAGCGTCAGGCGGTGTAGCACAAAGCGCGACTTGCTCATGGCATCTCCAATAGTGTGTGTCCTGGCTCACTGCCGAGTCGGTCGGCCAAGAAGCGCTGTCAGGGGTACGCGCCAGCGCCCTCTCCAGACGAGGGCGGTGTGCTTCAAACAGATTCAGCACGCTCGCCTGCAGCAGCCTGGCGCTTCAGCACCAGGGTCAGGATGTCGTAGCTAGCGACCAGTTCGCCGTTCTGGTTGGTGACCTGCACGTCCCAGGCGACGACACCCTGGGGGGGCTGGTCCTTTCTCGGGGGCTTGTCGATCTTGCGTTTGCAGGTCAGGCGAGCCTGGATCGTGTCGCCGATCCCCACCGGCTTGATGAAGCGAAGCGTGTCGAGGCCGTAATTCGCCAACACCGGCCCTTGTGCCGGTGAGACGAACAGCCCGGCGGCCGCCGAGAGCACGAAGTAGCCGTGCGCGATGCGCTTGCCGAAGGGGCTGGTCTTGGCCGCGATCTCGTCGAAGTGCATGTAGAAATAGTCGCCCGAAACACCGCCGAAGTTGACGATGTCCGCCTCGCTGACGGTGCGCCGGTGCGTCAGCAGCGAGTCGCCGATGGCCAGGTCGTCGAACCACTTGCGGAACGGATGCAGGTCGCTCTCCTGCACCGCTCCACCGCGCACGTACTCGCCGGTCACCGCGGTCAGCATCGTGGGGGAGCCCTGCACCGCGGCACGCTGCAGGAAGTGCTTGACCGCGCGCACGCCCCCCAGCTCTTCACCACCGCCGGCGCGCCCCGGCCCGCCGTGCTTGAGTTGCGGCAGCGGCGAGCCGTGGCCGGTGGACTCGGCCGCGGATTCGCGGTCGAGGATGTGCACGCGGCCATGCCACGCTGCTATCGCAGGTACCACCTTGGCCGCGACCTTCGGGTCGTGCGTCATCAGCGACGCGACCAGGCTGCCCTTGCCGCGCGCGGCAAGGGCCACCGCGTGGTCGAGATCGTCGTAGCCGATCAGCGTGCTCACCGGCCCGAAGGCTTCGACGTCGTGGACGGCACCGCCGTCGCATCCCAACCGACACATCAGCAGCGTGGGCGCGAAGAAGGCGCCTTCACCGACCCCCTGCCCACGCGGCGCGAAGCCGTCGCCGGCGCCGAACACCACGTCCGCATCCTTCTCCAGCAGCGCGAGACGCTCGGCGACATCGGATTGCTGGGCGCGCGAGGCCAGCGGCCCCATGCGCACACCCTCAACCGACGGATCGCCCACCACGACTTTGGCCAGGCGTGCGCGCAGCGCCGCAGCCACCGCTTCGAGCCGCTGTCGTGGCACGATCGCGCGGCGGATCGCCGTGCATTTCTGGCCCGCCTTGACCGTCATCTCGCGCACCACCTCCTTGACGAACAGTTCGAACTCCGGGTCCTCGGGCTTCACCTCGGGGGCCAGGATGGCGCAGTTCAACGAATCGGCCTCGGCGTTGAAAGGCACGGAGTGGCGCACCAGGTTCGGATTCACGCGCAGCCGCGCCGCGGTGTCGGCCGAACCGGTGAACGTGACCACGTCCTGGCCACCGAGCCGGTCGAGCAGGTCACCGGTGCCTCCGATCACCAGTTGCAGGCTGCCCTCGGGCAGCAGCCCCGATTCGTGCATCAGCCGTACCGCCGCTTCCGTGACGTAGCTGGTGGCGGTGGCCGGCTTGCCGATGCACGGCATGCCGGCCAGGAAGGCGGGCGCGAACTTTTCGAGCAGACCCCAGACCGGGAAGTTGAAGGCATTGATGTGGACGGCCACGCCACCGCGCGGCACCAGGATGTGGCTGCCCGCGAAGCCGCCATGCTTGCCGATCGCGAACGCAGGCCCTTCGTGCACCACGTTGCCCGAGGGCAACTCATTGGCGCCGATGCCGGCATAGGCGTAGAGCGTGCCCGCGCCGCCCTCGATGTCGACCCAGCTGTCCGCGCGCGTGGCGCCGGTGTAATGCGAGATCTCGTACAGCCGCTCCTTGTGCTGCAGCAGGTACGCGCCGAGCGCCTTGAGCCGCATCGCGCGCTGCTGGAAATCCAGAGCCATCAGAGCCGGCACACCTTTGCGATGGGCAAACTCCACCGCCTCGCCGAAGTCGATGGTCTCGGCATGGGTATGGAACACGGGGGCGCCGTCGATGGCGCTGTACATCGTCGTGGCGGCGCGCTCGCCGATCCATCGGCCGGCGATCAGGCTTTGCAGGGTGGGCACAGTGCTCATGGATGAAACTCCGATTCAGGTCTTGGACGCCCGCACACCGCGAGCCCGGGATCACATGCCGAGGTAGGCCTGCTTGACCCGTTCGTTGCTCAGCAGCTCATGGCCGGGACCCGAGAGGGTGATGCTGCCGGTCTCGAGCACATAGCCGACATCGGCGATCGACAGCGCCGCGTGCGCGTTCTGCTCCACCAGCAAGATCGTCATGCCCTGCGCACGCAGCATCTGGACGACGCGGAAGATCTCCTCGATGAGCAGCGGCGCCAGACCCATGCTGGGTTCGTCGAGCAGCAACAGCTGCGGCCGTGCCATCAGCGCGCGCGCCATCGCGAGCATCTGCTGCTGGCCGCCCGACAGAGTGCCGGCAGGCAGCTTGCGCTTCTCGGCGAGGATGGGGAACAGCGCGTAGGCCTTGTCCAGGTCTTCGGCCAGTTCCGCCCTGGGGCGCGTGTAGGCGCCCAGCAGCAGGTTGTCTTCGATCGCCAGCGGGCCGAACACCTGGCGGCCCTCGGGCACCTGGCAGATACCGGCGCGCACGCGCGCGTCGGGGCGCTGACGCAAGATGCTGGCGCCGCGGTAGACGATGTCGCCGCCGCTGGCCGGCTGCACGCCCGACAGCGTGCGCAGCAGCGTCGTCTTGCCCGCGCCGTTGGCGCCCACGAGGGCCACCAGCTGGCCCTCGCGGACCTCGATGTCGATGCCCTTGAGCGCCTGTATGCGGCCGTAGTGACTGGTCAGCCCGCGCACCTCCAGCACCTTCGCGGCCGCGGAACGCGCCGAGACGACCGGTAGCGGCTCGATCTTGCCGCCCAGCCCGTAGGGGTCGGGGGCGAGCCTTACGATGCGTGCATGCAGCTCGGCCAGTTCGGCGCGTGGCTTCGCGCCGAACAGTGGATCGTCGTTGTCGGCGAAGGCCGCGTCGATCTCGCGCCAGTCGTCGGCGTTCAGCACCCGCCGGGCCAGCGGCATCACCGTGCTTTCCTCCAGGCGGATGTGCGCCTGATGATGCTCGACGAACGACTGCAAGCCACGGCAGAAGGCCGGCAGATCGACGCTGGTTCCGGCCTGCAGCGCCCGCGCCTGGGTCAGCAGCCGCTCCAGGTAGCCGGGCCCGTCGCGGTGCTCGACCTCGAGCCGGGCGATGGCCTCGTCCGCCTCGGCGCTGCGCTGGCGCAGCCGGCGGAACAGGAACTCGTCTTCCTTCGGATGATGCATCCGGTCGGTGTAGGCCTGCAGGTATTCGAGCATGGCCACCAGCGCCGCGGCTTCACCGCCGCTGGCGCCGGTCTGCAGCTGCGCGCGCAGGCCGTCCATCGCGCTGATCAGGCGCCACATGCCGCGGTGTTCGGCGCTGATGATCTGCAGGGCGTGCATCGCGGGGGCTTCCATCACGCCGAGGCACCGAGATAGGCGGCGATCACGTCGGGATTGGCGCGCACTTCCGCGGCCGTGCCTTCGGCGAGCTTCTTGCCGTAGTCGAGCACCAGGATGTGGTCGGACAGGTTCATCACCAGCTTCATGTCGTGTTCCACCAGCACCACCGTCACGCCCGAGTCGGCGATCTTGCGGATCAGTGCCTCGATCTCGTGTGTCTCGGTATCGTTGAGGCCTGCCGCTGGTTCGTCGAGCAGGATCATCTTCGGCTTGGCGGCCAGCGCGCGCGCGATCTCCAGCCGCTTCAGCGCGCCGTAGGACATCTGGCTGGCATGCGCTGCGGTGTAGGCGCCGACGCCGACGAACGCCATCAACCCGGCCGCCTCTTCGCGACAGGCGCGGTCGGCGCGGCGCAGGCCGGGCAGGTGCAGCAGGCTCGCCAGCAGGTTCTGCGACATCCGCAAGTGCGCGCCGACCATCACATTCTCGATAGCCGACATGTTCATGCACACCTGCAGGTTCTGGAAGGTGCGGCTCATGCCCAGTCGGGCCAGTTCGGCGGGCGGCTCGCCTGTGACCGCGGTGCCTTCGAATTCGATCGAGCCGCTGCTGGGGGTGTAGATGCCGGTGATCAGGTTGAACAGCGTCGTCTTGCCGGCACCATTCGGGCCGATCACGGAGTGCACGGTACCGCCGCGGATCGTGAAGCTCACGTCCTGCACCGCCTTGACGCCGCCGAACTCCTTGGACAGCCTCTTGACGATCAGTTGGCTCATTTCTCGCCGTCCTTGCCGCCGTCCTTGCGGAAGCGTGCGGCCAAGGTCGGGACGATGCCCTTCGGCAGGAAGATCATGGTGGCCATCAGGATGGCGCCGAAGATCATGGTCTCCCAGCCTTCGAAGGTCGACAGCAGCTGCGGCAGCATCGTCAGGATCACCGCGCCGACGATGGAGCCGAACACCGACGCCATGCCGCCCACCACCACCATCGTTACCAGCTCGATCGAGTGGGAGAAGCCCGCGATGCCGGGCGTGACGAAGGCGATGTAATGGGCGCTCAGGCTGCCCACCAGGCTGGCGATGACGGCCGAGACCACGAAGATGCGCACCTTGACCCGTGTTGTCTGTACCCCCACCACCTGCGCCGCCACCTCCGAGCCATGAATCGCCTGCAGAGCGCGTCCGGCGGGCGAGTCGATCAGGTTCAGCGCCAGCCAGGTCACGATCAGCAGCAGCACCGCGACGACGAGATACCAGGGCCTGTCGCCCACCAGCTCCAGGCTGCCGAGGGTCAGAGGCGGCACCGTCAGGCCGTCGGGGCCGCCGGTGTATTTGGTTTCGTTGGTAATGACGATGGCGATGATGATGCCCAGCCCGAGGGTGGCCATCGCCAGGTAATGGCCCTTGAGCTTGAGCACCGGCCGCGCGATCGCGAAAGCCAGCAGCCCCGCGGCCGCGCACCCGGCCAGCAGCGCCAGCAGTGGCGGCCAGTCGAACTGCGTCGTGAGGATGGCGCTGCCATAGGCGCCGATACCCAGGAAGCCGGCGTGGCCCAGACTGATCTGGCCTGTGTATCCGATCAACAGGTTCAGGCCGATGACGACGATCGCGTTCATCGCGATGCGGATCGCCACGTCGTAGTAGTAGGCGTTGGTCAGCAGCAGCGGCAGCGCCGCCAGCAGCACGGCCAGCACGACCAGACCCCTGGCCTTGATACTCACACGCGCTCCGTTATCTTGGCGCCGAACAGACCGCGCGGCATGAAGAAAAGCACCAGCAGGATCAGCACGAAAGGCACCGCATCCTTGTAGGACGACGAGACATAGCCTGCCGTCATGGCTTCGACCAGGCCGAGCAGCAGGCCGCCGACGATTGCGCCGGCACCGCTGCCCAGGCCACCGAGCGTGGCGGCGACGAAGCCCTTGAGGCCGAGCATGATGCCCACGTCGTAGGAGGTGTTGGTGATCGGCGCCACCAGGATGCCACCGAGCGCCCCGAGGGCCGCCGACAGACCGAAGCTCACCAGCAGGATCGCCTTGGTGTTGATGCCTACCAGCTGCGCGGCGAGCTTGTTGTGAGACGTGGCGAGCATCGCCTTGCCCTGCAGCGTGCGGGTGAAGAACCAGGCCAGCGCAGCGACGATCACCAACATCACCCCCAGCACCCACAGGCTCTGCGGCAGCAGCGTGGCGCCCAGCAATTCGAGCGGCTTGTCGCCGGAAAAGGACGGCAGCGCGTGCGTGCCCTTGCCGAGCGTCACCTGCACCAGCCCGCGAATGAACAGCGAGGCGCCGATGGTGATGATGATGAGCGTCACCACCTCCGCGTTCTTGGCGGGTTCGATCGCCAGTTTTTCGACCAGCAGGCCGGCCACCACGGCGACCACGACCGCAAGCGCGATGGCCAATGGCAACGGCACGCCCTGCGCCGTCAGCAAGGCCGCGGCCATGCCGCCGAGCATGATGAACTCGCCCTGGGCGAAG
Source organism: Acetobacteraceae bacterium (assembly GCA_039938035.1). Lineage (GTDB taxonomy): Bacteria > Pseudomonadota > Alphaproteobacteria > Acetobacterales > Acetobacteraceae > DATFDN01. The sequence goes on from JBDTFI010000021.1 coordinate 6,294, forward strand.
TTGATCACGCCGCTGGCGTTGTAGATGATCGAAAAGCCGAGCGCCGCCAGCGCGTAGGTCGCGCCGATCGTGATGCCGGAAAACAGGAACTGCAGGAACTGCGCTGTCATGGGGTGTCTCCTCGGGGAGTCGGCACGTTTCGATGAGGACGACCGACGCCGGCCAGCACAGGCTTATTGCGCGATGGTCCAGTTCCCGTTCTTGATCTCGAGCATGCGGAAGGCCGAGAGGTCCAGCCCCATGTGGTCGGTCGCGCTCATGTTGACGATTCCGCCGGTGCCGACGAAGCCCTTGGTCGCCTCGATGGCGTCGCGTACCTTGACCTTGTCGGTCGAGCCGGCCTTCTTGATCGCGTCGACGCCGATCATCAGCGCGTCGAGAGCCGCGCCCCCGAACAGGGAGACGTCCTCCTTGTATCTGTCGACATAGGCCTTGCGATAAGCCGTGACGACGGGCTTCTGCGGATCGTTGGCCGGCAAGGAGTCCGCCACCAGCAAGGACGGCGCAGGCAGGCGCACCCCTTCGGCGGCGTTGCCGGCGAGCTTGGTATATTCATCGGAGGCGACCCCGTGCGACTGGTACATCGGCAGCTTGATGCCGAGCTGCGCGTAGTTCTTCGTCACCACCGCCGGGCCCTGGCCGAGGCCGAACACCAGCACCGCCTGCACGCCGGCGACGCCCTTGATCTTGGTGAGCTGCGCCGTCATGTCGGCGTCCTTCGGACCATAGGTCTCGTCGGCCACCACTTCGATGCCGTGCTTGGCCGCCACGGCCAGCGTCTCCTTGCGGCCGGACTGTCCGAAGCCGCTGGTCTCCGACAACAGGGCGACCTTCTTCAGGCCGCGCTTGTTCATGTCGGTGAAGATCTTCTCCGCCGCCATGCGGTCGGTATGCGGCGTCTTGAAGACCCACTTCTTCACCGGCTCGACGATGACCACGCCACCACCAAGGGAGATGAAGGGCATGCCTGCCTTCTCCACCAGCGGCACCATCGCCATGGTGGCGCCGGTGGTCGTGCCACCGATGATCAGGTCGACGTTGTCGGACTCGATCAGCCGCTTCGCGAAACCGTTGGCCTTGTTCGCGTCGCCGCCGTCGTCATAGCTCACCAGCGTCAGCTTGCGGCCGAGCACGCCGCCGGCGGCGTTGATACGCTCGACGTAGAGCTGCAGCGTCTTCAGCTCCGGCTCGCCGAGAAAGGCCGCCGGGCCGGTGACCGACAGCACCGAACCGATCTTGATATCGCCGCTCTGGGCGTAGGCGCCCATCGAGGTCGCAGCCAAGGTCATCGTAGCGATCGCAACGGTCGCCAACTCGAGCAGGTCGCGTCTTTTCATGGTCGTGCCTCAAAAGGAACAACGAGGGGGCGGCTCAAAGCCGTTCGATGATCAATGCGATGCCCTGGCCGACGCCGATACACATCGTGCAAAGGGCGTAGCGACCACTGCTGCGTTCGAGCTGATTCAGCGCCGTCGTCACCAGGCGCGCACCGGACGCCCCCAGCGGGTGGCCGATGGCGATCGCGCCACCGTTGGCGTTGACGTGGGCGGCGTCGTCGCTCAGGCCGAGGTCGCGAGTAACGGCCAGCGCCTGCGCGGCAAAGGCTTCGTTGAGTTCGATCACGTCCATCTGCGACAGCTTGAGCCCCGTCTGGGCGAGCACCTTTTTCGTGGCGGGCGAGGGACCGAAGCCCATGATGCGCGGCGCCAGCCCGACGGCGGCCATGCCCACGACCCGGGCGCGTGGTTCGAGGCCGTACTTGCCGGCCGCGCCTTCGGAGGCCAGCAGCACGGCGCAGGCGCCGTCGTTGATGCCCGAGGCGTTGCCCGCCGTCACGCTGCCATCCGGCCGCACCACGCCCTTGAGCCTGGCGAGCATCTCGATCGTAGTTTCGGGACGCGGGTGCTCGTCGGTGTCGAAGATCTTGGGGTCGCCCTTCTTCTGTGGCACCTGCACCGGCACGATCTCGCGTTGGAAGACGCCTTCGGCGTTGGCGCGCGACCAGCGCTGCTGGCTGCGCAGCGCCAGCGCGTCCTGGTCGGCTCGCGTTACCTTGAAGTCGGTCGCGACGTTCTCCGCTGTTTCGGGCATCGAATCGATGCCGTATTTGTCCTTCATCAGCTTGTTGACGAAGCGCCAGCCAATCGTCGTGTCCTCGATCCGCGGAGCGCGTGCGAAGGCGGCGTCGGCCTTGCCCATCACGAAAGGTGCGCGCGTCATGCTTTCGACGCCGCCGGCGATCATCAACCCAGCCTCGCCGGCCTTGATGGCGCGGGCAGCCTGGCCGATGGCGTCCAGGCTGGAGCCGCACAAGCGGTTCAACGTCGTGCCCGGTACCTCCACCGGCAGCCCCGCCAGCAGGCCGGCCATGCGCGCGACGTTGCGATTGTCTTCGCCCGCCTGGTTGGCGCAGCCGTAGAGCAAGTCGTCGACCGCGGCCCAATCGACACCGGGGTTGCGTTCGATCAGCGCGCGGATCGGAATCGCGCCCAGGTCATCGGCACGCACGCTGGCCAGGGCGCCGCCATAGCGGCCGAACGGGGTGCGGATGGCATCGCAAAGGAAAGCTTCGGACATGATGGTTCCAGGTGGGGAACTACAGGTGGATATCGGTGACGCCCTCAGATGGCGCCGACCGCCTGTTCATGGACCAGCTTCGGCCGCCTGTCGATCACACGCTTGGCCTTGCCGGAGGCGCTGCGTTCGACACTGCCGGCGGCCAGCACGCGCACCTTGGTGCTGACGCCGACGTAGGCCTTGATGTGATGCACCAGTTCGCGCTCCATGGCGTCGGACTCCGTCGTCGACAGGTGGTCCGAAACATCGGCACGCGCCTCGACCAGCACGTCGAGCTTGTCCAGATGCCCATCGCGCGTGACCACGAGCTGATAGATCGGGGCCAGCTTCGGAATCTTCAGGATCAACTCCTCGATCTGCGTCGGGAAGACGTTGACGCCGCGGATGATCAGCATGTCGTCGGAGCGTCCGGTGATCTTGCCCATGCGACGCATCGCACGCGAGCTCGGTGGCATGAGGCGCGTGAGATCGCGCGTGCGATAGCGGATCATCGGCATCGCTTCCTTGGTCAGCGAGGTGAACACGAGTTCGCCCTCTTCGCCGTCCGGCAGCACAGCGCCGGTTTCCGGGTCGATGATCTCCGGGTAGAAGTGGTCCTCCCAGATCACCGGGCCATCCTTGCTCTCGACGCATTCGCTGGCCACGCCCGGGCCCATCACTTCGGACAGGCCGTAGATGTCGACCGCGTCGATGCCGGCGCGCGCCTCGATCTCGGAGCGCATCGCGCCGGTCCAGGGCTCGGCGCCGAAGATGCCGATCTTCAGCGAGCTCTCGACCGCATCCATGCCCTGGCGCTGAAACTCCTCGATGATGTTCAGCATGTACGACGGCGTGACCATGATGATGTCCGGCTTGAAGTCGTTGATCAGCTGGACCTGCTTTTCGGTCTGCCCGCCGGACATCGTAATCACCGTGCAGCCGAGCTTCTCGGCGCCGTAATGCGCGCCCATGCCGCCGGTGAACAGGCCATAGCCGTAGCTGATGTGACAGATGTCGCCGGCGCGCCCGCCGGCGGCACGGATCGACCGCGCCACCACGGTCGCCCAGGTCTCGATGTCGTTCTTCGTGTAGCCCACCACCGTGGGCTTGCCCGTCGTTCCGGACGACGCGTGAATGCGCACCACCTGTTCGCGCGGCACCGCGAACATGCCGAACGGATAGTTGTCGCGAAGGTCCTTCTTGCCGGTGAACGGGAACTTGGCGAGGTCGGCGAGTTGCTTCAAATCGTCGGGGCGCACGCCGGCGGAATCGAAGGCAGCACGATAGTGAGGCACGTTCTGATAGGCGTGCTTCAGCGTGGCCTTCATGCGCTGCAACTGCAGCGCCTCGATTTCGTCGCGGCTGGCGGTTTCGATGGCGTCGAGTTCGGAAGGATTCGGATAGCGCTGGACCATGGAAAGTCTCCTGGTTTAGTCAGATGGGCCGGGAACTCAGGAACGATGTCCTGCAGCGACGGCGTTCGGATCAGGGGCGGAAATCACGTTGCCGACGTTGCGACACGACTTGCCGCGAAACAGCGCGATCAAGCTGCGTTCGACGTCGCCGACGTCGATGGCGCAGACCCCCGTGCGTCGCGTGACCGAGTGCACATCGGTGGCGAGCGTGCGCGTCTCAGGCATCGAAGCGCCCTCCCGCCCAGACCTTGCGCCGGATCAGAGGCGATGCGCGATAGCGATCCTCGCCGTAGGCCTGCGCCAGGTGGTCGAGCACGGCCAGTACGTGCGGCAGGCCGATTGCATCCGCCCAGCCAAGCGGACCGCGCGGATAGTTCACGCCTTTTTGCATCGCCAGGTCGGCCGCCGCGGCACTGCACACGCCCTGGTTCACCGCGTCGGCGGCCTCGTTGGCGAGCATCGCGACGGTGCGCATCACCGCCATGCCCGGGACATCGTCGAAGCGCGAGACCGCGAAGCCGGCGGCCTGGAACACGCTCACGGCCGCGCCGAACTCGGCAGCGCTCGCCTGGTCGGCCGCACAGAGCGCCACACGCTTGGCTTTCGCGTAGTCCAGCGCCAGATCGAGCACCACGGTCGCCCGGTCGCCGCTGTCGCTGGCACGCCACGTCGCACTGCGGCCGTCGCTGAGGTAGACCGCGGTGCCGCCGGCGTCGAGCAGGCGACCGTCGGCATGCGCCGCGGCGTGTGACTCGAAGATCACGCCGGCGGCCCGCAGCCGCGTCGCAATACCTGCCGCACATGCAGAGCCGGCCCACAGCGAGATCGAGGCAGGCAGTGCCGCTGCAGCTTCCGTCTGCGGCGCCGGCGCAGTGGCGTCGACCGCGTAGGAATAGAAGCCACGGCCCGACTTGCGGCCGAGAAAACCGCCGTTCACCAGCTCCTGCTGGATCAGCGATGGCGTGAAGCGCGGGTCGTTGTAGAACGCCTCGAACACCGAGCGCGTGACCGCTAAGTTCACGTCGTTGCCGATCAGGTCCATCAGCTCGAACGGTCCCATGCGAAAGCCACCGGCCTCGCGCATCACCGCGTCGATCGTCGCCGCATCCGCGGCACCTTCGTGCAGCAGCCGCAGGCCCTCGGCGTAGTACGGCCGCGCAACGCGATTGACGATGAAGCCGGGCGTGGACTTCGTGTGCACCGGGCTCTTGCCCCAAGCCAGCGCCAGGTCGTACACCGCCTGCGCGAGCGCGGCGTCGGTGGCCAGACCGCTGACGACTTCGACCAGCGCCATCAGCGGCGCCGGGTTGAAGAAGTGCATGCCCAGCACCCGCTGCGGCTGCTGCAGCCCGGCGGCGATCGCGGTGATCGAGATCGACGAGGTGTTGCTGGCGAGGATGCATCCAGGGCCGACCACGCTTTCGAGCTCGGCGAAAAGCGTCCGCTTCACATCCAGCCGCTCGACCACGGCTTCGACGACGAGCGCGGCGTCGTCCAGCTCCGATATCGTTTCGGCAAGGTGCACCCGTTGCGCGGCCGAAGCGGCCGCGTCAGCGCTGAGCTTGCCCTTGTCGGCGAGCCTGGAAAGCGTTGCGTGCAGACCCGCGATGGCCGCAGCCGCTGCGCCCGGCTTGACGTCGAAGAGGCGCACGGGATGGCCGGCCGTGGCTGCGATCTGGGCGATGCCGGTGCCCATGGCACCGGCGCCGATCACCGCGACCACGGCGTTGCGTTCGATCGGGGCCGTCATTGCTTCAAGCCCCGGTGAAGAGTGCCGGACGCTTGGCCAGGAAGGCGGCGACGCCTTCCTGGTAGTCGGCGCTGCCGCCGAGCTCGCGCATCAAGTCGCGCTCGAGGTCCAACTGCACTTCCAGCGTGTTCAGGCCACTGGCCTGCAGCGCCTGCTTGGTGCGCGCCAGCCCGAGCGTCGGTGCGCTGGCGAAGTGGCGTGCCAGCTTGTCGGTCTCGGCGACGAGCTGGTCGTCGTCCACGCATTTCCAGATCAGGCCCCAGTCCACGGCCTGCTCGGCGGTGAGTTTGTCGCCCAACATCGCCAGCGCGGTAGCGCGCGCACTGCCCAGCAGTCGCGGCAGGAAGTAAGTGCCGCCGGTGTCGGGGATCAGGCCGAGCTTGCAGAACGCTTCGACGAAGCTGGCCGAACGCGCCGCCAGCACGATGTCGCACGCCAGCGGCAGGTTGGCTCCGGCGCCGACGGCCACGCCGTTGACGGCACAGATCACCGGCATCGGCAACCGCTGCAGGGCCAACACCAGCGGCCCGTAGTAGCGGTCGATCGCCGCACCGAGGTCCACCGCGCCGCCACCCGGCGCCACCGACTCGTCAGACAGGTCCTGCCCGGCGCAGAAGGCGCGGCCGGCGCCGGTGAGCACGAGCACGCGCAGCGCCCTGTCGGCCTTTACCTGCGCCAGTGCATCGCGCAGGGCCTCGTGCATCGCGGTGTTGAAGCTGTTGAGCCGCTCCGGCCGGTTCAGCGTGATCCGCGCGATGCCGTCGGTACGATCGAACAGGACAAGGTCGGCGGTCATCGCCTCAGTTGT
>JBDTFI010000022.1:0-5294 GCA_039938035.1 Acetobacteraceae bacterium
TCGTATGAAAGCGCCAGTAGTAAATCGTGCCGGCGACCAGCAGGGCCAGCGCGAACCGCGTGTTCAGGAAAATGTCCGACAGCGCCCGCGCGGCGGTGATCGGGGACGGTGCGATGAACAAGCTCACTATGCCTTCGCCCAAGGGCGGCCCCGCCTCGTGGGAGACTTCCGTGGCGACCGCGCGGACTCGGGCGGTCTGAGGGACAGAATAGGTGTGCTCTACCCGCAGGCCTTGGTTGAGCGCCTCGGCGGAGGCGCGCAGCAGTGCCGAGTGATCGCCGAAATCGACCGCGATCATGACCCCCGGGCCCCACGCGGCCGGAAGGTTCGGGAGAGCGAAGCCGATGCTGTGACCGGTGACGCGATCGGGGTCCGACGTCTGGATAGCAATGGCCAGCGGACGCGGCTCCTCCTTCAATCGCTGTGCGATCGCGATGGCCTGTTCGACGCCCGAGTGTTCCGCGGCGTCGAGCCGCGCTTGCGCCGGAATGTCGGTATCGGCGAGGGTCACTGCGAACACCTCTCGCGAGAGGTGGTTCTCGCGGCCGCTGACCGCGGTGAGGCGGTCGAGGCAATCGGCAGCAACATTGTCCTGGTCGGTCGCCACCGCATTGAGATCGATCCTGATCGCATCCATCTCGCCCTCCCACCGCGCGAGCGCCGGCTGCGGATTCGCGAGTTCGATGGCTTCCTGCGTGCCGTCGAGTTCGCGAGCGGTGCGCTGCTGTTGCTCACGGCAATAGGAGCCATTGACGGCGGCCATGGCGCGGTTCTGGCGACGCAGCCCATAGGCGACCCACGCGTTCGTCAGGGCCCTGTAGGAAGGGCCCGTCGCCCGCATGTCAGCGGCGGTGACGGCATGCTTGACCGCCTGCTCGGTTGCGGCGAGATGGCTCGCCACATCCTCAATGTCGTCCTGTTTCGGCTGCGCCGCGATGCGCCGCTGCCAAGCGGCGAGCACCCGCGTGAGACCGGCCTTCTTCTGCTCAATGCTGGGGTGGGGGTTGCTCGCGAGGCTTGCGGTGAGTTCGTCGAGCACGGTCTGGACCTCACCAAGGCCGGTCGCCCCATTCTCGGCGGCGAGCGCCGCATCGACGCGGTGCTTGAGTACCGTGGAACTGAGACGAAGGAGTGCGACGTCGGCATCGTCGATGATTTTACGAGCGTCGCGTTCGGTCGCGACGGTGGCCTCCGGGCCCATCATCTGGCGAGCTTGATCAAGCATGGCGAGAACCGGCGCAAGCTCGTCGGCAGGAAGGTCCGGCCGGGTCGCCTGGGCACGGATCCAGAGATCGGTCGCGACCATGGCGCCGGCGGTGAGCCGGTATTGGGCGACCAGACGGACGCGTTCGCGCAGGAATGCCGCAGCGCGCCGCATCCAAGCCCGCGTGGTAATGGCGAGCGCTTGAGCCTGCGCGCCTTGACCGGCGGCATCGGCGAGGGCCACCCGCTGCACCTGCACCGCGAGATTGTCAGATAGGACGCGCACGGGCAGCAGCAGTGTGAAGGCACGAAAGCGCGCCTGGAACGCGGTCATGCGCGCGAGTAGGCTATCCAAATCGGCAATCGGCACCGTGACCGGCGCCGCCAGGTCGGCGAACTCGGTCCTCAGCGCCTCCCATTCGGCCTTGAGATCTTTGACTTCCAGCGCTCCCGGCCGAGTGTTGGACAGCGCCCGCCGCAGATCCGCCGCCGTTGCGGTGGCCGCCGCGAGATGGGCGTCCGCGTCGGCGATGCGGTGATCCTCGATCGCGAAGGCGCGCGGGGCGGCGAGGGCGCGGATCGCTGCGTCGTAGTCGCGATCCATTGCCTCGGTCTCGCCGAGGCGGCTCGCGGGAGCTGGATTGCGTTCGAGCCATTCATGGATTGCGGCGCGGTCGCGCAAGGCGTCGTGCAGCCGGGTCTGCACGGCACCGCTCCCCGATAGGGTCCCGAGGAGGCCGACGACTATGAGACCGAGCAACATACAGGCGATGCCGAGCAGAGGGCTCGCGGAGACGCCGATCGTAACTGGGATCGCCAATGGCTCGCCGTCATCAGCGAGCACGCGCAATGTGCTTGCGTATTCGCCCGGCCGCAGCGTGCCGTCGACGGCGAGCGTGAGGTCGCACGTCCCGCCGGGCGGTAGCGAGGTATCGTCGGGAACGTCGACCCTCAGCGTCGTCCCGACGCGCGCTCCGGTATCAACGAGAGAGATCGGGTCAGTATAGGCGGCGCGCAGCGTGACGGCGCCCGAGGCGGCATTGACCACCGGGACTCGGACAGAGACGCGCCCGGTGAGCGCGATACGAGCCGGGCCGCTAAGCGGAGAGAGCATCTGCGTCCATATCTCTCGACGAGAGAGCGTATACGAGAGAGGCAGGGGAATGCCAGCAGACCTTGGCGGCAATTAGTCCCTGGCGGATTATTCTTGTCATCGTTTATGTGGTCCACGGCACATCCACGTCGAGGAGGTATTTTGGGAGCAAGCCAACGTCCTTGGCGGCATGGTTCAGACATGAATGATTTGACGTTGGTCGATGTCAAATCGCACGAAAACTCAGACGAACGCTATCCCCCGCCCTTCGTAGATCGACCGTTCCTCCACGGTCGCGAGCGCCCGCCCGATGGCCATGATGAGCGCCACGGCGGCATCGATCTTCTGCTCCGGCCGCTGCTTGCGGGGATAGACGTTGCCGCGCGTCGTAATGGCCGACCACGTTGCCGATGCACCACTCGAGGACGGGATTGCCGTCGCGGCGGATGCGCCCGGCCCGGATGGCCGCGTCCAGCTCCGTCGTCGGCTCGCTGAAACTCTGCGTCGTGGCTCTGAACTCGACCACGGGCGCCCTCAGCCTGGCCCTGCGGTGAGCGAGCTCGGTGCGGGCTCAGATTCGGAATTGTCCCTCGCGCTATTGTCGCTGACGACCATCCGCGCAAGGGGCCGGAAACGGCTTGCATAGCACCGGCTGTGGAGCGAAGCGTGGGTCGGGCAGGCTCCGCATGGCACCGCCCCGCATCGGTTCAGCGGGGCTCGCGCTGGTAGCAGGCGTCCGATCGTCGGACGTCGCTGTCAGGAGTGCCGACATGAACGAGAAGAGTTTCAAGCTGTCCGACACGGGGAGAACGACGCTGACCCTTGCCCTCCTGCGCGAGGACCGGCTCGTCCCGCCACCGACCCTGCCGGTTGCCGCGGCTCGGCAGGTCGTTCGCTCGCTGATCGCCGGCGGCCTGCTGGAAGAAGTGCCGGCGCCGTCCGACGAGGCGGAGGTGTTCTGGCGCGCGGCGGAGGACGGAACGCGGGTGGCCCTGCGGGCTACGGAGGCGGGAGTCGCCGCGGTTGCGCCCGATAACGCCTCCTGTGAAGGCCATCAGGCAGCCACCGAGGCCGAGCCCGCTCCATGCGCCGCACCGAGCCCGCAGCCCGCCCAGGAGCCTGAGGCGGTTATCCAGATCGGTCGCCGCCTCGGCAGCGTACGCCAAGCCGCACGGGCTCTGGTGGAGGCCTGGGACGCGGCCTCCGGCACACCGGCCGCCGATCGCTTGCAGCAGCTCATCGAGCACCTGCGTACCGCGCTGAGGTCCGGGTCACGGCAGCCGCGTCGGCCAAGCCAGTCGCGCAGGGGCACCAAGCAAGAGGCGGTGCTGGCGATGCTCCGGCGGCCGGAGGGCGCGACGGTCGCGCAGATCGCGGGTGAGATGGATTGGGCGCCGCACACGGTCCGCGGCTTCTTCGTCGGGATCAAGAAGCGTCGCGGCATCGCTGTCACCGCGGTCGAGCGCGTCCGGCAGGCCGGCCCCACCAAGGAGGGCGCCAAGGGCAACTACACGATCTACCGCATCGTCGAGGCGGGCTGATGCGGGACGGCGGCGGCAGCGGCCCGCGTTACGCCGTCGGCCTCTATCGGGTTTCGACCGCCGAACAGGGTCATAGCGGCCTGGGACTGGAGGCGCAGCAGGCCAGCGTGCGGACCTTCGTAGCCGCACAGGGCTGGACGCTGGTGGCGGAGTATTCCGATGTGGCCAGCGGCAAGGACGACCGCCGCCCTGGCTTCCAGGCGGCGCTCGCGCGCTGCCGCCAACTTGGCGCGGTGCTGGCTGCCGCCCGCCTGGACCGCATCACCCGACGCGCACATACCCTGTCGCAGTTGCTGGAGGACGGCTACTCGATCCGGGCGGCCGACATGCCGGGCGCCGATGACCTGATGATGCGGATCTATGCCGCCATGGCGCTGTCAACGCCGGAGCAAAATTGCATCGGCCGGCCGGAGCAAAACTACATCACGGATGATGGCAGCCAGGCGCCCCGTACGGGGCGCCTGGCTGCGTCTCGGTCATGCTTCGGGAGGGCTGTCTGGCGATGCGGCGCCGCGGGCAGTGCGCTGATGACGCTTGCTCTGTTTGAGACGGTAGCTGTCGCCATTCATTTCCAGGATGTGGACGTGATGGGTGAGCCGGTCGAGCAGCGCGCCGGTGAGACGCTCGGAGGCGAACACACCGGTCCATTCGTCGAACGGCAGGTTGCTGGTCACGATCGTCGAGCCGCGCTCGTAACGCTGGCTGAACACCTCGAACAGTAGTTCGGCGCCGGTCTGCGACAGCGGCACGTAGCCGAGTTCGTCGATCACCAGCAGCTTGTAGCCGGCAAGCTGGCGCTGTAGCCGCAGCAGTCGCTTCTCGTCGCGCGCCTCGATCAGTTCGTGGACGACGGCAGCCGCGGTGGTGAAGCCGACCGACAATCCCTTCTGGCACGCCGCCAGACCCAGGCCGAGCGCGATGTGACTCTTCCCGGTGCCGCTGTTGCCCACCGCGATCACGTTCTCCCGCCGCGCCACGTACTCCGAGCGGGCCAGTTCCAGCACCAGCGTCTTGTTCAGCGACGGCAGCGCCAGGAAGTCGAAGCTGTCCAGGCTTTTGACCGCCGGGAACTTTGCCTCCTTGATGCGCCGTTCGACGATCCGGCGTTCCCGCTCGATCAGCTCCAGCTCGGCCAGCCGCAGCAGGTAGCGGACATGATCGACGGCGTCGCTCGCACACTGCCGGGCCAGCTTGTCATACTCACGCAGAAAGGTCGGCAGCTTCAGCGCCTTCAGGTGATGGGCGAGCAGCACCTGCGGTGTGTCGCTCACGACGCGACCCCGGTGAGCAGATCCAGGTAGCTCCGGGCCGCGGTGATCGCGACGGTGGCGCGCGGCAGGTACGGGTACACCGTCATGTCGAGCCGCGGCGGCCGCCGCTCGAGCCGGCACAGCAGCAGATGCTTCACTGCGTCGAAGCCGATCACGCCGCGGTCGATCGCATCGCGCACGCCGGCC
>JBDTFI010000023.1:0-16420 GCA_039938035.1 Acetobacteraceae bacterium
ACTGCGCGAACTCGAGCATGCCGTCCGCGAGCTGGGCTTCGTCGGCGCGCATTATTACCCGCACTGGTTCGACATGGCGCCCGACCACCCCTACGTCTTCCCGATCTACGGCAAATGCGCCGAGCTCGACATCCCGATCATGATGCAGGTCGGGCAGAACCTAATCTACCAGCGCGACCGTCGCCTCCCGAGCGTCGGCCGGCCAATCTGCCTCGACCGGGTCGCCATCCTGTTCCCGGAGCTGAAGCTCATCGGGATTCATCTCGGCGTCCCCTGGATGGACGAGATGATCGCGATGGCTTGGAAGCACGAGAACATTTTCATCGGCGGCGATGCCTACGCCCCGCGCTACTGGCCGCCGCAGATCGTCCATTATTCCAAGACCTACGGCCAGGACAAGTTCCTGTTCGGCACCGACTGGCCGGTGATCGGCCCCGAGCGCGCAGTGCGCGAGATCGCCGACCACGATTACCCGCCTGGGCCATACCAGAAAATGATGCGTGATAACGCGATACGCGTTTTCCGTTTGCCCGATCATGGCCTGTCCACCGAACCCGCCGACTGGCGCGCCGCCCTAACCGGAGGACCCGCCGCGTAGCGCGCGGCGCAGAATTTTCCCCATGCTGCTGCGCGGCAGCGCGTCCACGAGACGGAACTCCTTCGGTACCTTGTAGCTCGCGAGCTGCGCCCGGCAGAACGTCGCAAGCTCGGCCGCATCAAGTGTCGCGCCGGGTTGCGGCACCACGAACGCCGTGACGGCCTCGCCCCAATACGCATGCGCCAGCCCGGCCACGGCGCATTCCGCGACCAGCTTGTGAGCCAGCAGCACCTCCTCCACTTCACGCGGATACACGTTCTCCCCGCCCGAGATGATCATGTCGTGCTTGCGATCGACCAGATAAAGATACCCCTCCTCATCCATCCGCGCGAGGTCGCCGGTCACGAACCACTCACCACGAAGCGCTGCCGCCGTCGCTTCGGGCATGTTGAGGTAGCCCGAAAACATATACGGCGAGCACACCGCAAGCTCGCCCACCTCGCCCGGCGCGACCTCCGCGCCGCCGGCAGCCACAATCCGGGTCCGCGTCAGCGGCAAGGGCAGGCCCACGCACGCGACTTTGCGCAATTGGTCCGCCGGGCGAAGGCACGTCGCGATGGACGTCTCGGTGGTGCCGTAGCGCTCATAGAGCCGCCCCTCGCCGATCAGTGCCACGATCTCCGCTTTCATGGCCTGCGCCAGCGGCGCGGTCCCGGAGATCACGGCCTTGAGCCGGCTCAAATCGAATCGCCGCGCCCTGGTCCCCATTGCCAGCATCGCCGCGAAATGCGTGGGCACGATGTAGGCGCTCGTCGCGCCGAACTCCACGATCGCGGTCAGCAACTGTTCCACATCGAACCGGCGCAGGATGCGCACGGCTCCGCCAAAAAAAATCGGCGTGATGGCCATCAGGAACCCGGCGCCGTGAAACATCGGCGTGGTTGCGATCGCCCGATCGTCGGCCGAGTAGCAGCCATGCTCCGACGCCATGCAGAACGCCGACAGCACGCGCCCGCGATGGGACAACATCACCCCTTTCGGCCGGCCCGTCGATCCCGACGTGTATGGAATGGAGAAAACATCGGTTTCCAGGACCTCCGTCGGGCAGGGCGTGGCGCTCGATCGCGCCAGCAACGCCTCATAATCCGGGCCAAGCGCGACGACATGGCGGATATTCGCGGGGATCGCAGCCCGGGCCATCTCTTCGAGCGCGGGGTCGACGAACAGGATTTCGGCCGCGGAATCCTCGCAAATGAACCGGACCTCCGCCGCGGGTGCCGCCGGCCCGATGGTCGCGACCGCGAGGCCCGCGGATGATAGCCCGCACACAAGTTCCAGATATTCCAGGCAGTTCGGCGCGAAAATTGCGGCGCGCGCCCCTTTCGGTAGGCCAAACCCGGCACGGGCCAGGTTCGCGACGCGATCGATCCGCTCCACCATCTGCGCGAAGGTCAGCGTGCGCGCGCCGTCCGTGACCGCCGCCTTCCCCGGCGTGCGCGCGGCAGCCGTGCGCACGCCGTCCGCGATCAACAGGCCCGTCATGCCGGCGCCATCGGGATTTCGCCGGCGACCACCCGCCAGCAGCGCACGTCGCGTCCGTCCGGCAATGTCTGAAGCTCCTGCTTCATGGTCGCACACGGCGGCATCTGGGACGGGCAACGCCCGTACAAATAGCACCCCTGTGGGAGGTCGATCGGGCTCGGAATCTCCCCCGTCAGCGTCGGCTGGTCGCGCCGATCAACGCGCCGGTTCTCCACATCCGGGAACAAGTGGGCCGCGAGAAGCGCCCGCGTGTAGGGATGCGCCGGTGCGTGAAACACCTGCTCCTTGCTGCCGATCTCCACCACCTGCCCTAAATACATGACCGCCACCCGGTGACAGATGTACTCGACCGTCGTCAAATCGTGCGAGATGAATAAATACGCGATGCCGAGCCGCCGCGAGAGGTCCATCAGCAACTGGATGATCTCCGCCGTCGTCTCCGGCGTCAGCGCGGACGTAGGTTCGTCGAGCACGACGAAATCCGGTTCGGTGGCAATGGCTCGCGCGATCGCCACGCGCTGCTGCCGCCCGGCACTGAGTTGCCGCGGCGACGTCGCCTTCACCCCCGGATCGAGCCCGACGAGCCGAAGCAGTTCATCCAGCCGGCGCTGCCGGGCCGCGGCATCCAGCGTCGTGTGCAGCCTGATCAACTCGCCGATCACCTCGCCAGCCGTCCAGCGCGGGTTCATCGAATCGAACGGGTCCTGGAACACGATCTGCATCTTCGCCCGGTAGGGCCGGAACGCCGCCTCAGTCAGCCCAGCCAGGCGCTCACCCCGGAACAACGACTCCCCCGCCGTCGGCGTCTCCAGGCGCAACAGGCAGCGCCCCACTGTGGTTTTGCCCGAGCCGCTCTCGCCCACCATGCCCAGACATTCCCCAACGCCGATCTTGAACGACACCTGGTCCGCCGCGTGCACCGTCGCCTTCGACCCTCGGATCGCGAACTCCTTCGAAAGCCCCCGCACCTCGACCAGCGGGGCGGCCCCCGCGACGTCGGCGGAGCGCGCCTGCAACAGCCCGCCGCTGCCGCCCGCCCCGGCCCGCTGCAACGCCAGCACGCGCTTCGAGTATTCGCTTTGCGGCTGCCGAAAAAACCGCAGCGTCGGCGCGGTCTCGACCACCGCGCCCTCCTTCATGATCACCACGCGATCGCAATAATTCGCCACGATGCCGAGGTTTTGCGTCACCAGCAGCACCGCTGAACCGGTCGCCTGGGTCGCCTGCCACATCTGGTCCAGGAACTGGGTCTGGATCGTCACATCGAGTCCGGAGGTCGGCTCGTCGGCGATCAGCAGCCGTGGACGCGAACTCAGCGCCATCGCGATCAGCACCCGCTGCGTCATCCCGGTCGACAATTCGTGCGGGTAGGCACGGGCGCGGCGAGCGGGATCGTTGATTCCCACCAGCCGCAGCATCTCGATCGCGCGCGCCCAGCCCGCTTTGGCCGTCACGCGGTCATGCGCCCGGTACACGTTGGCGATCTGCGTGCCCACTGTCAGCAGCGGGTGCAGTGACGTGCGCGGATTCTGCACGATGATCCCGATCTCGCCGCCCCGCAATGCAGCCTGCTCGGCTTGGGTCATCGCCAGCAGATCGCGCCCCCGGAACGTCACGCTGCCCTCGATTCGCCCTGGCGGCTTGACCAGCCCCATCAGCGCGATCGCCGCCGTCGACTTGCCGCACCCCGGCTCGCCCATGAGGCCGACGAACTCACCCTCCCGCACGTCGAGCGAAAACCCGCGCACAGCCCGGAGCGGTGCCTCGTCCTGGTGCTGAAACGTGATCGACAGATCACGCGCCGACAGCAGCATCGGCGCGTCACTCACTCGAACCGCGCCTCGAACGCGTGCCCGACCACCGCGTAGCCGAACACCACGACGGACATCGCAAGCCCCGGGAATACCGAGGGCCACCAATCGCCGAGGATGAGCTGCGGCGCGCCGAGCGAGATCATCAGGCCCCACTCCGGCGTCGGCGGGCGCACCCCCGCGCCGACGAAGCTGAGCCCCGCCGTGAGGATGATTGCAAAACCGATCGTCACCGACATCTGCACCAGCGACGGCACCATCGAATTCGGCAGCACATGCTTCAGCGCGATCACCGCCGGCCGGTTTCCCGCCGCTCGCGCTGCCTCGACATAGCTGCGTGAGACCTGGCCCATCACCTCCGCTCTGGTGAGCCGCAGGAAGATCGGCGTGTAAACCATGACCAGCGCGATCACGATGTTGCCGATCGAGCGACCGGACAGCGTCACCAGGATCATCGCCAGGATGAAAACCGGAAACGATTGCAGCACATCCGACACCCGCATCAGCAGCTCAGTCGCCCGGTTCCGCGTGAAGCCCGCGAGCAGCCCGAGCAGGCTTCCCAAGGCACAGGAAATGATCGCCCCGCTCAACGAAATCGTCATGTCCGTGCGCGGTGCGGAAATGATTCGGGAGAAGACGTCGAGCCCGGACTGGTCCGTCCCCAGCCAGTGCGGCGGCGCCGCGTTCGTTCCCCGGATGCTGCCGAGCAGCAGGCCCGGCCACTCCGCCAGCCCCGGCGGTGGGACCGCGACCTCCGGTGTCGCCGCGGTCGGATCATAGGGCGCGATCGACGGCCCGAATGCCGCCAGGAACAGCGACAGCAAGATGATCGCGCATCCCACGAGCAGCAGCTTGTTCCGGCCCAGCTGCCGTCGCAGCCGTGGCCCCCGGCCCGCGGCGAAGATCGCCGGGTCGAAATGCTGGTCGATGCTCTCGGAGATTGCGCCGTCATTTGTCATCGAAGGCTAAGTCCGGACCCGCGGGTCGAGGAAGGCGTGGACGATGTCCAGCAGCAGATAAATGAACAACGACACGATCGCGACCACGAGCACGACGCCCTGGATAGCCGGATAGTCGATCGCCAGCACCGACCGCACCGCAAACTGGCCGATGCCGTTCAGCGAAAACACCACTTCGATGGTCACCGCCGCCGACAGCAGGATGCTGTAGAAGATGCCGACGAGGGTGATCGCGGGGGTAAGCGCCGCCCGCAACGCATACCGCGCGACGATCCGGTCGGACAGGCCGCAGGCGCGGGCGTAGAGGATGTAGTCGCTCCGCAACGCGCGCAACGTGTTCGTGCGCACCATCTTCACGATCGCGCCGGAGACCACGAACACCAGCGTGAGTACCGGCAGCACCAGATGGCTCAAGGCGCTGAGCCACACGTCCAAACGTCCCGCCAGCAGCGCGTCGATCGTCAGGAATCCGGTGATGGCAGCGGGTGGGTCCAGCAGCGGGTCGAGCTGCCCCATCGGCGCCGGGGCGATGTTGAGGATGAAGAAAAACACGTAGATGAATAGCAGCCCCCACCAGTAATCGGGCTGCGCCCCGGCGAACAGGCCCCAGACGAGCGCGCTCCGGTCGGCCACACCTCCCGGCTTGCGGGCCGCCGCCAGCCCGAGTGGCACCGCGATCAGGAACGCAACAAACAGGGAGTAGGTCACGATCTGCAATGTGATCGGCAAATCGTGGCGGATCTCGCCCCATATCGGCTGGCTGGTCACCCAGGACGTCCCGAGGCTGCCCTGCAATAGCCCCGGCTTGCCGGTGTCGCTGAATACTCCCAGGAAATTGGCAAATTGCTGCAATGGCGTCCGGTCGACGCCCAGCATATGGGCGGATTGCTGATGCGCCTCGGGGCTGGCGTTCAGCCCGACCATCTGCGCGACCGGGTCGGCCGGCAACATCCGGATGATGAAGAAGACGGCGATCGTAAGACCGGCCAGTTGCAGCAGCGCGATCAGCAACCGGTGCAGGATGAAACGACCCATCGGCTAGAAATCCAAGCCCGCGAGCACCGCCCGCACTAGGGCCGCCTGGTCCGCGATGCGCACGACGCGGTGCGGTGCGGTAACCGCTTCCGCGCGGCCGGCAAACTGCGCGAACAGGTCGCTCTCGCGCGCCACCAGATTGACCGGCCGCCCCAGGCCCGCGAGCGTCTCCAGCAGCGGATAGGACAGCACCGCTTCCCAGGCCGGCCGATAAAAGCGCGGCTGCTTCAGGCATTCCAGCGCTCGCGCCTGCAGCTGTGCAGGACCGATCGCCAGCGTATGGCGCCGCGCGCATTCGCGGCGGCGGTCGAACCATGGCCACCACAGCTCCTGGTCGCGCAGATGATGCCAAACCCGCGTGAGATGGCTGCCATCCCACACCGGATCGGACGCCGGCGCGTATCGCTCCGCAAGCGCCGCCCGCTCCTCCGGCGTCAACGCTGGCGGCGACTGCAAGATCAGCGACGCCACCAGGCGAGGCGCCTGCCGCGCCAGCTCCACGGCGACCGTCGCACCGCTCTCGATCCCGGCGACATGCACCGCGCCCACGCCCATGCGACCGAGCGCGTCACGCACCCGCCCGGCCCACCCCCCAATGCTGGGGGAAAAGCCCTCGGCCGGCTCCGATTCGCCCTGGCCCGGCACGTCGAACGCCAGCACGCGCCGATGGCGCCCCAGTGCCAGGATCAGCCCATCATGCAGCGCCGACGATCCAGGGATCGCGTGCAGCAGCAACAACGGCGTGCTCCCATTTGCATCGCCCGACGCGCGCAGCAACATCTGGCTGTCGCCGAGATCGACGTAATCGGTGGCCGTCCGCCCCGCTACTGCCGCGCAACCCGGCGCATCCGGCACCGCCCCGCTCGCGGGGTTGCGCGCCAGCACCTCGCGCTCCGCCACCGCTGCCGCCCACGGCTCGCGCGGCATCTCGGCCGTCCAGGCCGACGCCGGAAACAGCGCCAGCGTATTCACCATGCTATCGCCCGGCCGTGCTCCAAAACAGACCGGCCGCTGCAACTCCGGCAACAACGCCAGCCCGTCATGTCGGAACGCTGCGGCATAGCCGGCCCGGTAGCCGTCGCCCGCCTCCATCAACTCCAGCACCCCCCGGTGCAGGAATTCCAGATCCGGCACGTCCGTATCCGACCGGTGCGCATCGTCATGCGCGTCCCACGGCCAGAACACGTGCTGCTCGCGGTAGCGGAACCAAAGCCACAGCAAGTGGCCGCCGTCCCAGCGCGGCACGATCGGCTCGAGATACTGCGTGAGCCGCTCCTCGCTATAGGGCGCCGGAAAGACCGGATACCCATCCGCCAGCGCCATGCTGCACCGGCCCGGATGGCGCCGCGCGAATTCGACGGCGATGCCCGCGCCGGTATGGCGCCCATAGGTCGCCGCCTCCGCCAGGCCGAGCGCGTCCATCGTGTCCGCCAACCCGTCCGCGAAGTCCCGGATTTCCGGCGGCGTCACCGGCAACGGATCGGACAGCCCAAACCCCGGCGTATCGAACGCGAAGGCGGTGAATTGCGCCGCGAACACCGTCTGCGGCAGGCGTAGCACCTTGGCCGAGCAGGGCGACGCATGCAGCATCAGCACCGGCGGCCCGTTCCCCGCCCGCGTGTAATGCACGCGACGCTCGCCCACCGTGACGAAGTGGCGAGTGACCCGTGTCACGCTCCCCCCCGTGTTGACGGGCTCGGCCGGGAATGCATACGGTTCGGCGTACCGAAAAACGAAACGAGCACTTATGGGCCTCGTCCTAGCTGAGAGCGAAACGTGAATAGCATCCGCGTTGCGTACAAGAGGGTCAAGATAGCGGACCGCGCCTCAGGTGTCTGAAGCGATGTCGCTTCCCGCGACCTATCGGCCGCTGACCATCGATTGCGGCATTCGCGCCGCTTCCAACCGCGCCGGCGGCAAGATCGCGCTAAGCGAGGGCGAGCGCCGCCTGACCTACCGCCAACTCGTCGAGCGCGTCGATCGCGTCGCAGCTGTCGGCGCCGGCCTCGGCCTCGGCCCCGGCGATCACGCCGCGCTGCTGGCGGGCAACTGCCTTGAATACATCGAGATCGTCTGCGGCCTGTCCTGTTCCGGCATCGCCGTCGCCACCCCCAGCCCTCGGCTCGCCGCAGGCGAACTCGGCTTCATCCTTCAAGACTGCGCCGCCCGCATCCTATTCGTCGAACCGGCGCTCGAGACGCTAGTCCGCGCACTCGACCTGCCGGCACTCGAACGGATCGTGGTCATCGGCTCACGCTACGAGGCCCTGCTCGCGCAGGCGCACCCGCAGCGCCCGGCCGTCACCGTGCAGGAATGGGAGAATTTCAGCATCCCCTACACCTCCGGGACCACCGGCAAGCCGAAAGGCGTGCTGCTGTCGCACCGCGCGCGCACGATGTGCTTTGGGGCCATGGCGGTCGAGTTCGGATGCTACTCGCCCGATGACCGCGCCCTCGCGACCGCCCCGCTCTGCCACGGTGCCGGCCTCGCCTTTGCGCTCGCCCCGGTCTTCTTCGGGGGCACCTGCGACATCCTGCCGCGTTTCGATCCCGGCCAGCTCCTCGCCCGGCTGGACGTCACCGCCGCGACCAACGTCTTCCTTGTGCCCACCCATTTCCACGCGATCTTTGGCCTCGATGCGGCGACGTTGGACTCCCACCGTCCGCGCGCCTTGCGCAGCATCATCTCAAACGCCGCGGCGCTGCCCCAGGCGACCAAGGAGCGCATCGTCGCGTATTTCGGCACGGACATCCTGCACGAATGCTATGGCGCGACAGAGACTGGGATCGTCTGCAACCTCCGCCCGCCCGACCAGCTGCGCAAGACGAAATGCGTCGGCCTGCCGTTCCCCTACACCGAGGTCCGTATCCTGCGCGAAGACGGCAGCGAAGCGGCCCCCGGCGAAATCGGCGAGCTCTTCAGCACCAGCCCCACGCTGTTCAACGGCTACTGGAACCGCCCCGAGGAAACTGCCGCCGCCTTGCGCGACGGAAAATGGGTCTCCGTCGGCGACCTCGCGACTCGCGACGACGAAGGCTACCTGTATATCGTTGATCGCAAGAAGGACATGATCATCTCCGGCGGCCTCAACATCTATCCCCGCGAGATCGAGGAGGCGCTGTTCGCCCATCCCGCCATCGCCGATGCGGCGGTGATCGGCATCCCGGATGCGTATTGGGGCGAGACTTTGAAGGCCTTCGTCGTCCTGCGGCCCGGCGCTCAGATCAGCCCCCAGGTGCTGCAAGAGCACTGCCGGGCGCACCTCTCCAGCTACAAGGTTCCCCATGCGTTCGACGTCCTCGACAGCCTGCCGCGCAACCCCGCCGGCAAGGTGCTCAAGACGGCGCTTCGCGAGCGCGAAGCAGGCGCGGAGTGACCGTTCCGATTTTTCGCTGGATGGCCTCGCGCCTTTCGGCTTAGCGTCGCCCGCAACGGGTGGCCGTTTGGGAGAAAAGTTCATGGCACGAGCGGTGCCGGCTGCATTGTGCGCTGCCATCATGGCGAGTCTTCTGGTTGTTCCGGCGCGCGCGGCCGACCCCCCAAAAACGCTGCTGATCCTGGGCGACGGGGTCCCGGCCAGCCTCGACGACGATGGTCCGTCCGGCAACTACCCCCCGAGCCAGACCGGCTTCTACAACCTCATCGAGCCGCTCGTGCAATACGGCATCGGCAAGCAGAACGCCGATGGCTCGGAAACCTACGATTTCCACAACTTCGTGCCCGCCCTGGCTGAATCCTGGAGCTTCGACCCAGCCACCAACACGACGACCTTCAAGTTGCGCCACGGCGTGAAAAGTTGCGCCGGCAACCCCTTCACCGCCGATGATGTGATCTATACTTTCGCGCGCGCCAAATCGATCTCCGGCCAAGCGCCGATCGGGGCGTTCCTCGCCTCGGTCGCGTCCATCGCCAATTTCGGCCCCGAACTCTACCCGAAAACGCCCGAGGCCATCGCCAAGCGGGCGCTCGGCAACGAGGTCACCAAGGTCGACGACTACACCGTGAAAATCCGGCAGACGGCTCCCAACCAGCTCCTTCTTCCGGTCCTCACCATCTTCGGCCTGCTGATCTACGACCAGAAGGACATGAAGGCGCACGCGACCCCGGACGACCCCTGGAGCCACCAGTACACCAACACGACCAACGCCCCGAGCTTCGGCCCCTGGTGTCTCGAGAGCTGGCGCAAAGACGAGGAGTTCACCGTCCGCGCCAACCCCAACTACTACGGCGGCAAGCCCTATTTCGACCGCGTCATCTATCGCCGCGTCCCGCAAAGCGCCAACCGGATCGCCATCATCCGTTCCGGGCAGGCGGGTGTGGTCGAGGGGCTCAACCCCAAGGAATACGAAAGCCTGCGCACCGCGCGCGGCGTGAAAGTGGTGGGCGGCTATCTCAACAGCACCCTGCTGATGCTCCTGAACTTCCAATCCAAGCCGCTCGACGACCCGCGGGTGCGCCAGGCCATCGCTTACGCGCTGCCCTACGACGACATCATCAAGAACAGCTATTTCGGCCAGGCCCATCAGTGGCGCGGGCTAATCCCCTCGGCCTATCCCAGCTACCACGAGCCCTCGACCGTCTATAACTACGACCCGGCCAAGGCCAAGCAACTCCTCGCGGAGGCGGGCTATCCGGACGGGAAGGGGCTGGAAGCCTTCGCGGCCAGCTTCAAGCTATCCTACGCCGCCGAGCGCGAAAGCATCCTGGGCCCAACGGCAACCCTGATCCAGACCCGGCTCCGGCAGTTGGGCATCCCGGTGCAACTCGACCCCCTGCCGGGCACCCAGCTTGCCGACCGGCAGCTCGTCAAGAAAGACCTGCCCTTCTCGCTTTACGACCAGTCCAAGCCGATCGGCGTCGACCCCGTTTACGCGCTGGGCCTCTATTTCCTCACCCCGCCGCTTAGCAGCAACAACATGACCCACTTCTCGGACAAGCGGCTCGACACCCTCGCCGTGGAAGCAAAGGTGGAAACCGATCCGGCCAAGCGCCAGCAGGAGCTCGACGAGGCGCAGGAGATATTGATGCGCGAACTGCCCTGGGTTCCGGTCGTCGAAACCAAACTGCAATTCGCCGTCCAGGACGGGATCCAGGGCGTCGTCCTCCATCCAAGTCAGAACCTGATCTGGCGTTACCTGCACAAATGAGTGGTGCCCGCACGGACTAACAATCAGGTGGACGCGCTGCCCACCGACGTCGACGTAGTGGCGGGTGATCGCGGGTCGATCGCACGCGATCCTGACTCAGAACTCGGTCAGTAGCCGGCCGAACCCCTCGACGCGATCGGCGATGCCGTTCTGGCGCAGCGCGTACCAGTAGGTCGCGGTATTGATCGCAAGAACCGGCTTGCCCAGCCAGAATTCCGCGAACCCCGCGAGACGCGCCATCGCCAGATTCGTTCCGACCTGCACGATCGCATCGACCTCCGGACCGTCTACTTCCAGAATCGCGTCGCGCAACTCCGCTTGTGTCACATGCGCAATCAACGTCGGGCTGGCGCAGCGCAGCCCTTTCACCCGCACCACCTCGAAACCGCAATCCGTGAAGAACTTGACGACGTTCGCATCGCCCACCGGCATGTACGGCGTTACAACGGCGATACGATTTATCCCGCCATAGGCCTTCAGCGCTGCCTGGCAGGCGTCGGAACCGAGAGCGACGTCCAGCTTGCCACGCGCACGGACGTTCTGCTCCAGGAGCTTGCTGCCCTCCAGCCCGTCCCAGAAGGTTTCGGCGGACATGCCGAACACCAGATAGCCCGGCTCGCAGGTGACGATGCGATCCACCGCCGCCATCGTCGCGGCACGGATGCCGTCCATCAGCTTGTTGAAATCGGCATCGTCGTGCACGGGATCGTTCGGAATGTGGATACGCGCGAAATGGTTGGTGACGCCGTACGGGCGCATCGCGTCATACTCTGGCTGCACCACAGTGTTGGTGGAGGGGACGATCACGCCAAACTTCATTCGATATCCAAGACTGTCCACCATGTGGTCCTTACCTCACTTTGTGGCGATACGGGCCGCCTGCGCACCGGCCAACCGCCCGAGCGTGACCGCCATGCACAATCCGACGGCGGGAAGGTAGCCCCAGACGCCCGGCCCGGAGATGCTGCGCGCGGTGCCGCCGCCGGCGAACAGATTGGGCAGCAGCGAGCCATCGGCGCGACGTACCTGCGCGTTCGGATCGACCACCAATCCGCCTTGCGTATGGAACAGCGCGCCCGTCACCTTTGCTGCGTGATACGGCGGGACGAGTGGCGGGTGCTGCGTGAAATCGCGACCGAACGAGTCCTTCCCCTTACCGCCGGCCATGGCCTGGGTCGCCGTGATCGTCGTGGCCAGGGCGTCGGCGGGCACGCCTATCACGCCCGCCAGTTCCTCGGCCGTCTCGGCCCGGCGCGTCGCATGAAGCCCCGTCAGTTGCTGATATTCGGGCCAGCGCAGCGCCGAGGCGTGCAGGCGTTCGTCGTAGAGCACCCATGCGACGCCGCCCGGTTGCGCCAGGACCTTCTGGGATTGGCCCGAGATGTCCTCGAGTTCGTTGGAAAATCGGCGCCCCAGAGCGTTCACCTGGACGCCACCCTCCATGACGATGTTGTAGTTCACCAGGATGCCGGGCTCGCGCGCCAGGGCCCCGTAGCCTTGGAACGCGCCCATGTCAGCGGTCGCGGCGCCGAGTTCCATGCCGAGGCTGATGCCCTCGCCGTCGTCGCCCTCGTGGCCGAAATACGGGCTGTCGGCCATGTCGGGAATAAACCGGCGCACCATCGCGCGGCTCGCGCCGAAGCCGGAGGTCGCGAGGATCAGCGCCGCGCAACCCAGCGTCTCCCGGGCGCCGGTCGGGCGTTCGATCCCCACGCCGAGGACAGTCCCGGAATTATCGGCGTACAAATCCACCACGTGTGCGTTCGTGGTCAGCATCACGCCCGCCGCTTCCGCCGCTCGCGTCAACCGGCCGAGCAATTCCGCTCCGGTGCGACTCGGCAAGCCATGCAGGCGCGGCCGCGAATGGCCGAAATCACCGCGCCAGGCGAGTTCGACGCTGAACGGCAGGTCGTGGCGCTCCATCAGCCAGTCAATCGTCGGCGCCGCCTCGTGCGCGATGGTGCGGGCCAGATCCGCATCGGTCGCGCCGCGCGTCTTGGCCATGATGTCGGCGAGGAACGCCTCCGGTGCATCCTCCACGCCAACCGCGCGCTGTGCCTTGCTGCCCGCCGCGCACACGAATCCCTGTGCCATCGACGTGGTGCCGCTTGGTGTCGCGTCGCGTTCCAGCACCACCACCTCGGCGCCGCCGTCGGCGGCCGCGAGTCCCGCCGTCATCCCGCACGCACCGCCGCCGACCACGACGATAGGGACGTGCGCGTCGAATGTTGTGTGCTCCGTCCGTATCACCGCCATGGCGAGGCTCCTTGCGGCGCCGACTGTATCGCATCCGTACGCGCGCTGCTATACCGAGCGGCGGGGGAGATTAGCGGATGCCATACAGACTTGGCGTCGATGTCGGCGGCACGTTTACTGACCTGCTGCTCATCGACGAGGACGGCGGCGCCACCTGGCGGGCCAAGGTGGCGAGCACGCCCGCCGATCAGGCGGTAGCCGTGTTGGCGGGGATCGAGCGCATCTGCCGTCAGGCCGGCATCGGCGCGGAGATGATCGGCGCGCTGATGCACGGCACGACGGTCGCGACCAATGCCGTGCTGGAGGGAAAGGGCGCGCGCGTTGGGCTGCTGGTGACCGACGGTTACCGTCAGGTGCTGCACATCGGCCGCAGCTTCGTCCCCGGCGGCCTCGCGGGCTGGATCGTCTGGCGGAAGAAAGACCCGCTTGCCTCGCTGGAGGACACGTTCGAGGTGCGCGAGCGCATTGGCGCAACTGGGGAAGTGGTGCGTCCGCTCGATGAGGGCAGCGTCCGCGCCGCGCTCGCCCAGTTGAGACTGCGTGACGTGCAGGCGATCACCGTCTCTCTGATAAACTCCTTCACCAACGACGCGCACGAGCGGCGGATCCGCGAAATCGCCGAGGCGGAGCTGCCGGGCATCCCGATCTCGCTGTCGTCGGACGTTCTGCCGGAGATGCGCGAATACGAACGGACGCTGACCACGGTTGCCAACTCCTACGTGCGTCCGACCGTCGCGGGATATCTGGGCAGTTTGGAGGCGAAATGCCGCGCCCGCGGGATGGACGCGCATCTGCGCGTGCTGCGCTCCGATGGCGGGCTGATGGCGTTCGAGACCGCCAAGCGCGTGCCGGTCAACCTGCTGATGAGCGGGCCGGCGGGCGGCGTCGCCGGCGCGCTGTGGGCCGGGCGCCGCGCCGGGCACACCAACCTGCTGACCTTCGACATGGGCGGGACGTCCACCGACGTCGCGCTGATCGAAAACGGCGAGCCACGGCTGCGACGGGAGACGGCGATCGGCGACGTGACCGTGCGCGCCTCCTCGCTCGACGTACGTACCGTGGGCGCGGGCGGTGGCTCCATCGCCAAGGTGCCGGAACTCACCCGTGCGCTGCGCGTCGGCCCGGAGAGTGCCGGCGCGGTGCCGGGGCCCGCCGCATACGGAAGCGGCGGCACGCAGGCGACGGTGACGGATGCCAACGTCGTGCTGGGCTATCTGCCGGCGTCGTTGCTGGGCGGCGAGATGACGCTGGATCGCGAAGCGGCACGGCATGCGGTTGCCGCGGTCGCGGACTCGCTCGGCGTTGGTGTGATGGAGGCGGCACGAGGCATCCACGACATCGTGAACGAGAACATGTTCGGCGCGCTCCGGCTCGTCTCCGTCGAGCAGGGCTACGATCCGCGCGATTTCGCGCTGATCGCCTTCGGCGGCGCCGGACCGCTGCACGCCAATGCGCTGGGCATTCTGCTTGGTGCGTGGCCGGTGATCATCCCACCCAGCCCCGGTGTCCTCTGCGCCTATGGCGACGCCACTACACGCGTGCGCAACGAAGCTTCCCGCACGTTCGTCCGCGCGTTCCCGGCGACCTCCACCGACGAAGTGGCCCGCCTTCTCGCCGAACTGTCCTCGCAAGCCGCCGAGGCGCTCGACCGCGAAGGCGTGGCGCGCGCGGAGCAAAGCGCGACCTTTCAGATCGACGTCCGATACCACGGTCAGGGATTCGAGGTGCCGATCGCGATCGATCTCGACCCCTTCAGGACGACGGGGCTTGAGCACGTGGGGAAGACCTTTGACGAAACCCATACGCGCCTGTTCACTTTCGCCCTCGACGTGGACCGGGAGATCGTGAATTTGCGTGCCGTGGTGCAAGGACCACCCGCGCATGTGGAGGCGCCCGACCTGGCGGATGGCGGCCCGGATGGCGACGGAGACCCCGCCGGCGCGGCGACCGGCTCGACCACGATCTGGGTGTCCGGCGGCAATGTCGATGCGACGATCTATGACCGCTCGAAGTTGTTGGCGGGCCAGCGCATCGTCGGACCCGCGATCATCGTCGAGATGGACAGCACCACGCTGGTGCTTCCCGGCCACGCGGCAATGCAGCACCGATCAGGCTGCATCCTGATCACCCCAATGGGATCATGACCATGCAAGGGGCACGCATCGTCGAGAGCAACACCACGCCATTTCGAGCGATCGAGGTGGACCCGATCACGCTCGACATCATCGAGAGCGCACTGCGCAATGCACGCTACGAGATGGACGCGGTGCTGTTCCGCACCGCCATGTCGCCGGGCATCCGCGAGCAGCATGACGAGTTCCCGCTGATCGCCGATCGCAAGGGGCGCATGGTGGTCGGTCAGTTCGGCAGCTTCATCGACGGGTTTCTGCGCGGCTACGACGGGACGGTGGAAGCGGGCGACGTGTTCCTGATCTCCGACCCCTACAAATGCGGCGGCGCGATCAGCCATGCCAATGACTGGCTCGTGCTGCTGCCGATCTTCCACAAGGACGGAAGATTGGTCGGCTGGGGTGCGATGTTCGGCCACATGACGGATGTGGGCGGCAAGGTTCCGGGCAGCCTGCCGACCGACGCGGCGACGATCTTCGAGGAAGGCGTCACCATCGCGCCGGTGAAGATCTATCGCGACGGCGTTCTGCAAGACGACATCCTGACGCTGATCCTCAACCAGGTGCGTTTGCCCCACTGGAACCGCAGCGACTTCAACGCCATTGTCGCCGCATGCCGGACCGCCGAACGGCGCGTCATCGAATTGTGCGACCGCTTCGGCGTGGATATGTACGCCGCCGCACTCGAAGCCGCGCTCGAACGCAACCGCCGCGCCATGGCGCAGCTGATCCAGCGCACGATTCCCGAGGAGACGCTGGTCTTCGAGGATTATGTCTGCGACGACGGACGCGGCTACGGACCCTACAAGCTGCGCTGCTCGATGCGCCGCGACGGCGAGCGCGTGATCCTCGATTGGGCGGGCACCGATCCGCAATCGTCGAGTTCGATCAACTTCCTGCTGAACGAGAACATGTTCAAGATGTTCTTCGGCATCTACATGATCATGGTCTTCGATCCGCAGATCCTGTTCAACGACGGGTTCTATGATCTGATCGATGTGCA